>WAJY01000208.1 GCA_015523645.1 Geoglobus sp.
CATTAATTGATGCCCTGAAGATTTCGGCAAGAATTGGAAGAACTTGGGCTCTTGTGATTCTCTACTTCACCTCATTCGGTGGTTTTCTGGCATTAACAACATGGTTCCCGACGTACTGGAGAATATTCCATGGATTCGACATAAGGACAGCGGGCATTCTCGGAGGAGTTGGATTTTCACTTCTTGCATCTTTCATAAGAGTTTATGGAGGACAGCTAAGTGACAAAATTGGCGGTGAAAAAACTGCAATTATGAGCTTTACATTGGTTCTTATTGGGGCAGGTATTCTCACGGTTTCAACAGCTTTCATTCCGGCATTAATTGGCGAGATATTCATAGGTGCAGGAATGGGAATAGCAAATGCAGCAGTCTTCAAGCTTGTTGCGAAGTATGTACCTGAGGCTGTTGGAGGAGCGAGTGGCTGGGTTGGAGGCTTGGGAGCATTTGGAGGATTTGTAGTACCACCAATACTCGGCTTCTTCGTTGATGCCTTTGGAACAATTGGATATGCGAGAGGATTTGTTGTGTACATTGCACTGGCTTTGATAACCATTACCATCTCGGTGATGTTGAAGAGGAAATACGGGGATACGATTCACTGATTTTGCATTTTTAATTTTTATTTTTAATTTTTTAATTTTTATGCAAATGATGTTGAAAATTCAATGAGGCAGTTCCATAGGGAGAAATAAGGATCTTGAGCACTGAAAGAGAGAAATGCTAGCTAGACATACAAGTTACAAAGAATTCAAATATGGCTTGCGGCTTGCTTAAACTTCCTTGCCTGATCCCATGCCAGAAGAAATAATATTCCAGTCCCGATGAATGTGGAGACAAGAAGAACAACACCTCCTACATAAGGGATTTTCGTGAGCATATAGAGAATTAAGAATCCTACTGTCATGCTTACATACCTGTTTTCAACCCTTCTTTGAATGATTATTTTCCCGATTGAGTAAGAAACGATAAGGTTTGATATTGTAACAAGGAGAGCTATAGAGAGGACAAGGAAAATACCGATGGCTGTGCCTATTAGAGAGAAAATCAGTATCAGCCCTGCTATAAGAAAAACGATGATTCCAGCTCCACCAACAAAAAATGACACAATTGCATGTCTGTAATCCTTGACAATCTTTTTATGACCCATCTGAAACATTTCTGGGAATAATGAGACAAGCAGTAAACCAAGTAATAGGAATCCTGCAGTAATTATATCAAAAAAGTGAGGTGGAAATAGGTTTGCTTTTCTAAAATACAAGTTTCCGACTATCTCTCCACTTCCTGCATAATCTCCACCAATGGCGGTCAGATTCCCCTCTACAAAGCCATCATTTGTTATCCTTCCCCCTGCAACAAAAACATCATTGTGAATTTTTGCATTCTTTTCAATCCTAACATCTCCACCAGCTATCAGCACAAATTTTCCGACTTCTCCACCAACCCTGACATCTCCTCCTGCTACAAGAACCTTGCCTCCTACCCTGCTTGATATCTCCACCCGACCTCCAGAAACTATCACATCTCCCGAAACAGGGGCGTTTATGTTAATTTCTCCTCCTGCAGCAATTATATCACCATCTATAGGAGCAAGAATCGTTATTCTTCCTCCTGAGGCAATTAAATCCCCCTTCTCATGGCTAATGATGACATTGCCCCCCGATATCAGGTTTATAGCTAAACACGGCTGAACGAGGGCTGAAAGGATTAAGATCATGAATATCATCTTTTTAACGGTCATCACCTTTCATTATTTTTAGAATTTAATAATATTTTTGCTCCGCAATATTTCTGTGAAATTTCAAACAATTGTTTCCAGAATAGCCAGAGCAATTGCATTCAAATTCAGATGCTTTTTGAGTTTTCAATCTTTTCAGAAAATGAAGCTCGTTAAATGCAAGTCCAACACTTTGTTTTAGATATAAGATACTTGAGATTGAAAGCATGGACAAAATTCAGAATTGTTTCTCCATTTCAAATAAAAATTAGATCGCTCCCTTCAGACTCTGAAATAAAGCTTGCAAGCCCTATAGCCCTATCAACTTCCTCTATAAGTTCATCTCTGGAAATATTCAGGATTGCCATTGATGTTGGGCAAACAAAAAACTCAGCTCCCATTTCCTTGCAATATTTTATCATATCCTCTATTCTTTCCACATGTCCGTTTTCAATGCTCTTCATGTATCTTTCCTTGTAGTCTTCATCCTCATTCGGCAAAGTTATGCTCTTCTTCCCCCTTTTCAGATATTTGAGGGACGAATGTGTGAAGTAAAGCCTAGCTTTTCCACCCATCAGGAGTGTTGAAAGGGCAATTGAAAGACCATGGTTCACCCTATCGTAAGAGCCTGAATGAAAAATAATTGAAATGTTCTTCATGCTCGTGCCCTTATTTTTTCAGCCCATTCAAGTAAGGGAACCCCTTCATTCTTAAGCTCATCAAATCTCTTCCAGAGCTTCTCCATCTCTCTCTCATCCAGTCTTTCGGCAAGAATGGCAAGACCGTCGCAGTTTGAAACATGAACGAGGAGGGATCTTGTTTTACTGGCAGCAGTTTTAGCTTCATCATCAGACATCTCTCCTTTTGATATGAGCTCAGAAACCTCCTTTGCTGATTTTATTGCCTCATCATGCTCTCTCAGCAGCTGATCAATGTACTCTCCTAAAAATCTTCTAAGAGTTGGGTAAAGTGCCTCCTCCTCAAATCTGAAATGTGGTCCAAGAAGTTTGTTGAGTTTTTCAAGAATCTCAGCAGCTCTTTCAAGGTCTTTCGATTGGAGAGCATTAGAAAGCTCAATCAATCCATCTCTAACAACCCTGTGGTCTTCTCTGAACTCTTCTATAACCCTCATCTTTTACACCTTAACACTGTTAAACAGCAATATGAATATTCCTTTTCCCTAAAAACTTAGGGATTCTGTTTTAAGCTAAATCAAGCATACTTTTTTAAACTTTGATGGAGCAGGAAAGAATGGGAGGTGATGAGGTGGACAGAGAAAAGCTTGAAAGCTTGATTAGATTTGATTATCATGTTGTGAGCGCTGATGACACAATTTCGAGGGTGTTACCACTTCTTGACAAGCTTGATTCTGACAAGGCAAGCGCCCTGGTTGTGGAAGATGAGGGAGAGATAATCGGTGTCATTAGAGAAAGAGATTTGATAAGGGGAAGTGCCATGACCAATCCTCATGAAACGAAGGTAAGAAGCTTTACAATTAAAACCGGAACCATAAGCTTTGAAGATCTTAGTATTGAAAAGATTGTGAGGAGGTTTATTGAAGACTCAACACCCTTTGTTATAATAAGAAAGGGAAAGGATTATGGGGCTATTTATATAAATGACTTCTTGCTTGCGATGAAAGATGAAGTATCAAAATTCTCTGTCAGAGATGTGATGAACCCAGATGTCATAACAATTTGGACATACGATTCTGCTGGGAAGGCTTTGTCATTGATGAGGACTCATGGAGTTGACAGACTTGTTGTTGTGGATGAAAAACACAAGGTTGCTGGAGTAATAACCGGAAAGGACATAATTGACAGGGTAATTGCTCCAAGAAAAAGGGCAAGACTCGGAGATGGGAAGGGAGAGAAGGAAAAGACTCTTGCTATAATGGTTGAAAGTATAATGAGTTTTCCTCCTGTAACATGCGAGAAATCAGACAGGGTGTCTGATGTGGTAGAGCAGATGGTTGATCATAGCATTTCAAGTGTTGTTGTTGTATCTTCAGATGGTACACCTGAGGGAATTGTGACAAAGAAGGACATACTGGAAAAGATACTTGCAGAAAAGAAGCCCTATGGAAAATTCAAGATTGAGCTTATTACAAGGAACATACATCTTGATGAGTTTGATAGACAGGCGTTGCAGGAGGATATAGAAAAGTTCATGAGAAAGTTTTCTGGCTTTATAAATGACATGGTTGCCTTCATCTACATAAAAGAGCACAAGGAAAGATTTAGAACCCTTCCACTTATCCATGTTAGAATTAAGCTTTCCACAGACAAGGGAACATACTTTGCTTCTGGAGAAGGATGGGGGGTTGAGTTTGCGATTCATGCAACTCTCAAGAAGCTTGAAAGGGAGATTCTGAAGGAGAAAGAACTTCTTCTTGATTCAAGGATGGTTAAGAGATTTTATGAGGAGGTTTTTGAATTTTAGGCTGTGAGGTGTTTGTGATGGAATACAGAATTGGAGAGGCATTGGTTGGAACTGGAAATGAGGTTGCACATATAGATCTTCTCATAGGCACAAAGGACAGCCCGGTTGGAGTTGCTTTCGCCAATGCTCTGTCTCAGCTCTCTGCAGGCCATACACCACTTCTCGCTGTCCTCAGACCCAATTTAATAACGAAGCCTCCTGCAGTTATAATCCCGAAGGTGACTGTCAAGGAGATGTTTCAGGCTGAATTGATTTTCGGACCAGCCCAGATGGCGGTAGCAAAGGCAATAGCTGATGCTGTGGAGGATGGAATAATCCCCAAAGATATGGC
>WAJY01000209.1 GCA_015523645.1 Geoglobus sp.
GAGACCATAAGAAGAATAACAACTCCCGGAGGAACAACGGCTGAGGGCTTAAGACTGGTTGCTGGGATTGAGAAGGGCTTTATGGATTCCCTCATTGGAGCTAGCAGGAGGGTTGATGAGCTTTGAATGAGATTGAACTGCTCAAGAAATACGTCAAGGATGACAAGCTGATAAAGCACTGTATTGCAGTCTCGGCAGTCATGAGAGGGATAGCAAGAGAGCTTGGAGAGGATGAAGAGTTATGGGCAAGAATAGGACTTCTGCATGACATTGATTATGAGATTGTCGAAGGAGACATGGAAAAGCATGGGGAGATGGGAGCGAAAATTCTGGAAAAAGAAGGATATGGTGATATTGCCCAAATTGTCAGGAGGCACAATCACATGAGATATGGTGACTATGAGGAGCCTGTTGAACTTGCGTTACAGGCTGCTGACAGCGTTTCAGGGCTCATAATTGCATGTGCTCTTGTGAAGGGTGGGAAGATAGGAGAAGTGACTCCAAAAACTGTGAGAAAGAAATTCAAGGAAAAGAGTTTTGCAGCAGGCTGTGACAGAAACAGAATCAGGATGATCGAGGAGCTTATGCCCCTCGAAAGGCTTTATGAGATTGGCATAGAGAGTTTAAAAGAGGTGAGGGAGGATTTGGGACTCAACTAGATCTATATTCATAGGTTATTCCTTGAAAGTGTACTGTATATGTTGCAAGTTTTCCATCCCTGCTTTTTATGACGGGAGAATCTGAAAGTCGATGGACTCTCCTGATATCTTCAAAACTGTCAAGCTTAACAACACTCCCTTCTATCTTTCCATTTACCACACTCCTTTTTTATTGCTATTAAACAGCATCAAGGTGTACCAGTCTGAATTTTGATGAATTTTAGATGTCCTAACAGGGTTTTTATTAAGTAGAGAACCATCGGTTTTGTGCAGTTTTCAGGAGTGAAAGTATTTCAGGTTGCCACATAATTCAGATAAGTTCCCATACCTATTTATTCAATAATCTCTCCTCTCTTTCCCGTGATACTAGGAATTGCACTGGCATTGATTTCTGCCACATGCTGGGGAGCAGGAGGTGTTATTTTTAAGGTCGGGCTGAGAAATGTAAGTGAAATGGCCGGAAACCTTGTAAGGAGTATTTTTGCTGTTCTTTTTCTCCTACCTTTTATCGTGATAAGTGAAATAGCAACCATAACACCAAAGTTAATTGCAATTCTTGCACTGTCATCATTCTTTGCATTTTTTCTTGGAGATTTGCTTTACTTCAACGCTCTTAAGAATTCCCCAGTAAGCTATGCCTTACCCATTGCTTCTACGTACCCCGTTTTTGTTGCAATTCTGGATAACCTGCTATATGGATATGCCATAACAGCAAATGTGATACTTGCATCTCTCAGCACACTAACAGCTATTGTTGTGATTCCAAAAGAGGGAGGAAAATTCACCCTTAAGAGTTTAACAGCTCTTTTCGCATCTCTCTCATGGGCGATCTCGATCTCTATGGTAGACTATCTCACAGCCCACATCTCTTCTGCAAATCTAACTTTCCTTTACCTCCTGCTCAATTCAGCCATGCTCTTTTCTGTGAAAAGGCAGACAAGCTTCAAAAGGGAGACAATATTTTACATGGGGCTGATTGGTGGTTCTCTAACTGTTGTTGAAATTCTCTCCTTCATAACCTCGGTAAAGCTTATTGGCAGCAACATGGTCTCACCAATCACTGCAAGCTCTCCTGTAATTGGTGTGATGATGGGGAAGGTATTTTTAAAGGAGAGAATGGAGATGAGGCATGGTATTGCCATCCTCCTCATAATCCTCTCAGTCATACTCATTTCCATACCCAGCAAAGGGCTGAGCATAAAGGGATAACAGCAAACTGGAAGGAGTAAGCTTATAAGTCTGAGAATTTATACAGCTCCATGGAGTGGTTTGAGGAAAGTTACGGTAATTTTGCTCTGAAAATAAGGATAAAAGAGGTTTTGGTGGATTTGAGAACTGATTATCAGAGAATTCAAGTATTCCAGACTTGTGATTTTGGAAAGATGCTTGTTCTTGACGGAAAGATTCAGCTTACCGAGAAGGATGAGGCGTTTTATCATGAGATGCTTGTTCACGTTCCGATGTTTGAGCACAGAAATCCAGAGAAAGTCCTCATCATTGGTGGTGGTGATGGTGGATCGCTGAGGGAGGTTTTGAAGCATGGAGTTGAAGATGCTGTATTGGTGGAGATTGATGAGGAGGTTGTAAACATTTCAAAAAAAATTCTCAAGATTGATGAAGGAGCTTTTCAGGATGATCGAGTCTCAATTCACATTGAAGATGGAATTGAGTTTGTGAGAGAATCAAAGGAAAGGTTCGATGTATTGATAGTTGATGGCACAGATCCAAATCAGTACAGCAGAAGTTTGATGAGCAGGGAATTTTATGAGCGTTGCAAGAAAATTTGTGATGTTTTTGTAACTCAAAGCCAGTCTCCATTTGCCCAAAAAGAGTATTTTATGCAGATATTGAAAAATGCCAGAGAAGTTATGGAAGCAAGGGTTTATACAGGATTTGTTCCAACCTATCCCTCAGGTTTCTGGAGTTATGTGATAAGCTCTCAAATCTTTTCCAGTCTGGATGTGATTAGAGAAAGATTTGAAAAGAGAGGAGTGAAAACAAGGTACTACAATCCTGAAATTCATGTTGCCAGTTTTTCGCTTCCTGAATGGCTTAAAAAAGAGATTGTATCTTATTAATCAGACCTTTCTACCCACAACTATAAATCCTGTATGGAATATGTCTGTGTATGGTCTTGTTCCAACTCTCTTGAACTCGAGGTTTATTTTGACAAGCTCGAATGCTTCAACATCCTTAAAACCGGCTTTCAGCATTCTTTCATACGCCTGCTTGGTTTTCTCGATGTAGGGGTTGTATACAGCAAGATATCCTGCTTTTTCAAGCATGTTGTAAGCCTTCGGTATCATCTCTACATCATTCTTCATGTCGAGAAAAACGAGATCGAACTCTTTTTTGAATGAGTCAGCAAGCAAAACTGCATCTCCCACAATCTGGTGCACGTTCTTCAAACCGGCATTTTTGAAGTTCTCTCTTGCTATCCTAGCAAACTCTGGACGTTTCTCAACGGTGACAACCTCCCCATAGGAGTTGAAATATGCAAAATATGCTGCCGTGACACCGCTACCGGTTCCTGCTTCAAAAATCAGCGAATCTGGCTTTAAGCCTGTATGGGCAATTATCATTCCTATATCTTTTGGCATTACGGGAGTTGCACTTTTCCTGAAAAGTTTGAAAAAGTCAGATGCCTTAAATGGAAGAATCTGGAATTTAACTCCAAGATGGGACTCAACTGAATCTCCATAGTCCTTTTCTTTCAAAGCTTCAAGGTTCACCACTCCCTTGTGTGTGTGGAGCTCACCTCTGAATTCATTAACTAGATAAAGGTTCTTGCCTGATTTCAGGACTACCGGAGGCTTCATTCTCCTGCAAGCTTCAGTAATGCCTCTGCTATATCACCCTTCGTCTCTTCCAGAGCTTTTCTTGCCTCCTCCTCATCCACACCTGCCTGCTCGGCAACAAGCCTTACATCCTCCTCACTTATAACCAGCCTTTCCTTGCTCACATACTCTCCTGAAATCTGAAATGTCTCAACTCCCTTGGCAGATATCTTGATGACAGAGGGATTTTTGAAAACAAGCTCTTCCTCCTTAGCCCTTATTATTACCTCTTCAGCCTCAACTTCTTCCATCTCAATTCCCATTTGCTTCATCATTTTTTTCATCTGTTTTGGATTTATTGGCATCATCAAACAAGCTCTGATTTATGATTTAAAAAATGTAATGGTTTTCAGATCTAAATGCAAAATGTTATGGAAACGCCTTAATAGATATTAAAAAGCCTTCGGCTTTATCGCTTTTTCTGGGCAAACCTGAACACACACACCGCATCCAGCACACAGAGATGAATCAATCCAAACCTCCTTTCCATCGTACATTATTGCCGAGCATGCAAAGGATGTAACGCACTTAAGGCACTTCACACACTCATCTGTTATTTCAAAGGGTCTTATTCTAACACCCTTCCTCTTTCTCTCCCTGTTCCACAGTATTGTGCAGAGCTGTCTTGCTATTATCACCGAGACTCCCTCATGCTCCATGGCATCTTTCAAAATGTTCATCATCTTTGACATGTTGTATGGATTGACTATCTCAACAAAATCCACTCCTATGCCTCTGACAACATCCTCTATTTTCACATGCTTAGCCTCCTCACCACAACCCCTCCAATCCAGTCCAGGATGGGGCTGATGTCCCGTCATGGCAGTTGTTGAGTTGTCAAGGATTACGAAGACGATGTTTGCTTTGTTGTAAACTGCATTGATCAAAGCCGGAATCGATGCATGGAAGAATGTTGAGTCTCCCGCAGTAACCACAATCTTGTTTTTAACAACCTTTGCCAGCCCATTTGCTGTCCCAAACCCTGCCCCCATACACAAAGTTATGTCAACAGCCTCAAATGGCTTGTTGATTCCAAGAGTGTAACAGCCAATGTCGCTTGGCAAAACCTCTCCACCTGCTACCTCTTTTATCGCATAGAAGCTCGCAGCGTGCGGACAACCAGGACAAAAGACAGGAGGTCTCGGTGGTGCTATGTCTGAAACTTCAGATGCTTTTTTAACTATGGAATCGTAGTCCAGAGTTGTGGACTTTCCGAGCATGCCTGCAATTCCTTTTTCAGCCACAGCAACATTGTATTCATAGTTTTCAGGAAAATAACCGTTCTCCTTTCCAAAAATTTCAACACCATAATCCTTTGCCAAGGCTTTAACGTGAAGCTCAAGATATGGATCAAGTTCCTCAACAACTGCCACTCTATCAAGCTGGCTTATAAAGTCTTCAATGAGTTTTATGGGGAGTGGATAGGTTGTTGAAATCTTCAGCAATGGTAGATCAGCCTTCAATCTCTTCAAAGCCTCCCTTGCATACCTATAACCCACACCACTTGCAATCACCCCATCCTTTCCATCTCCACCTTCAATCCAATTAAATTCAGATTTGTTGAAATAATCCTCAATTCTTCTAAGTTTTTCGAGCAAGACAAGCTTTCTTCTCCTGGCATTTGCAGGAATTAAAACGTCAACTTGAGGCTTTTTTTCCCATTCAACCTTCTCAAATCTCTTCTCAGGAATCTCTCCAAGCTCCACAATACCACTAGCATGATTCAGCCTCGTCACAGTTCTGAAAATCACCGGAATCTCAAATTTCTCCGAAAATTCAAAAGCCTTGATCACATACTCTTTTGCCTCCTGAACGCTTGTTGGCTCAATTACCGGCACCTTCGCAGCCTTCCCGTACCACCTGTTGTCCTGTTCGTTCTGGCTTGAGTGCATAGTGGGATCGTCAGCTGAGACGCAGACAAACCCACCTCTGGCACCAACATAGGCAAAGCTGAAAAGAGCATCTGCAGCTACATTAATGCCTACATGCTTCATCGCACACATTCCTCTCTTTCCTGCAAGAGATGCTCCTGCAGCAACCTCAAAGGCAACCTTCTCGTTAACGGAGTATTCAAAGTAATATTCCATCCTCCCCTTAAGAAGTTTGCATGCCTGATTCAGTGTATCTGTTATCTCAGATGATGGTGTCCCGGGATAGGCTGAAAAAACATCAATTCCTGCCTCTATTGCTCCTCTCGCAATTGCTTCGTTTCCAAGCAAAAATACTCTCTCACCGGGTGAGTCCTTGACAACGTCCTTCAGCATGTTCTAACAATGTTCGACATCCATTTAAAAATTTTTGGATATTGTAAACTCGATATAAATAAAAGGTCAATTTCAGTAAAATTCATATAGTTCAAAAAGGAAAGCTGGAAAGATGACCGAGATCAACATTTTGCTTGTCGGTGTTGGCGGGCAGGGAATTCTGACAACTTCAGCAATACTCGCAAGATCCGCTTTAAAAGCTGGAGTAAATGTCCTAACAGCCGAAACTCATGGAATGGCGCAGCGTGGTGGAAGTGTTGAGGTTCACGTCAGATTCGGAGATGTTGATTCACCCCTCATTCCCTATGGAAGTGCAGACGTTGTTGTTGCACTTGAACCCGTGGAGGCATTGAGATATGCACAATACATGAATGAGAACACAATCGTTTTGATAAACAACAGAGCCATAATTCCTCCTACGGTTTCCACTGGCAGTGCCAATTATCCTGAGATTGACAAAATTCTTGAGAGATTGAGAAAGGTAACCAAAAACATAAAGCTTGTTAACGCCTCAGAAATTGCAGAAAAAACTGCAAATACTGTTCAGGCTACAAATGTTGTTGTCATTGGAATGCTTGCTAGAGTTTTAGATCTTCCCTTCGGGCTTGATGTAATTGAGTCTGCCTTGAAAGAAGTTCTACCTGAAAAGCTTGTTGAAGGAAATCTGAAAGCTCTGAAAGCTGGTTATGAATATTTTGACTGATTGGGGGGGTGTTATTAATGGAGGTAAAGAAAATTGCAGTTATTGGAGCAGGAACAATGGGTCATGCAATTGCTGAGCTTGCTGCAGTCTCGGGTTTTGAGGTAACACTTAGAGACATAAAGGAGGAGATAGTCAAGAGAGGGTATGAAAGGATAAAGGAGAGTCTTGAGAGGGATAAGAAAAAGGGCAGATTGAAGGAAGAGGTAGGGGAGATTCTAGCAAGAATAAAGCCCGTTGTTGATTTGGAGGAGGCAGTTAAGGATGCGGATCTCATCATAGAGGCAATTCCTGAGATAATGGAGTTAAAAGGTAAGGTATTTCAGGAGGTTGAGAGCTACTGCAGGGAGGATGCGATAATAGCAACAAACACCTCATCTCTGAGCATAACAAAGCTCTCTGAATACCTCAAGGATCCATCGAGGTTTGTTGGAATGCACTTCTTCAACCCGCCAAAGGTAATGAGGTTGCTTGAGATAGTCTACGGAGAGCATACAGGTGAGAGGGCAATCAGGGTTGTTGAAGAGGTTTCAAGGAGGATGAATCGAGTCATAATCCATGTCAGGAAGGATGTGCCGGGATTTGTTGTTAACAGGATTTTTGTCACGATGGCAAATGAAGCAGCATGGGCACTTGAGAATGGAGAGGGAACGGTTGAGGAAATAGATTCCGCTGTCAAGTACAAGATGGGGCTCCCAATGGGTCTATTTGAGCTCCACGATCTGCTTGGAGGCGGGTGCATTGATGTTAGCTACCACGTGCTCGAATACTACCGCGAGACCCTTGGCGAGTCTTACAGACCAGCTCCACCCTTTGAAAGACTGTTCAAGGCAGGACATCTTGGAAGGAAGAGCGGTAAGGGGTTCTATGACTGGAGCGAGGGCAAGAAAAATGAAGTACCTCTCAAAGCTGGTGCGGATTTTGACATAATGAGACTTCTCGCTCCCGCTGTGAATGAGGCAGCGTGGCTTATTGAGAGAGAAGTAGCTACTGCAGAGGAGATAGA
>WAJY01000210.1 GCA_015523645.1 Geoglobus sp.
AACTGTCAGCGCAGCAGATGATAGGATGAATCTTGCAATAAAGTATACTGCAAAAATTTTTCACCAAATGGGGCAAGAAGGCACCACAGCGGGACTTCAGAAATCAGGTAGGCAGATGCGAGAGCTTTTGGATTTCTGTTGACAGAGTATGAGTATGAAAAAGCAATTCCAAAAAAGATAATCTCCCAGAAATTCCAGTAACCGGAGAGGAGGGGTACATTGTAGTTCACAGTGAAAAGTAAGGATGAAGTAGCCACTCCTGTTTTTCTACCAAACAGTTCGTAGGTGGCTGAATGGTAAAAATAAGCAACAATCAAGCTGAAAATTCCCCAAGTGGATAACAGCAAAAAACGGGAGAATAGAAGTCAACTCATCCACATAAAAGGGTCTGGCATCTATGAAAATCTGTTCGGTGTTAGATAGCATTATGACGACCACAGGAATCACATTCCCAATTGCAAGCAGAGCAAGCACATGAATGAGGCTATCCAAATATCGGGATGAATTTTCAGAATAGAAAGAATTGTCTCGGAAAACTTCTGAGAGACCGTATAGCACTGTAAATAGGATTAAACTTCTAAATAACGTTGAAGGTAAATCGGGTTTTGGGTTGGAGGCATGGAGAATTATTGGAAGAGTGTAAACAGCAATTGTTACGGATGAGAAGTATCCAATAGCTCTGATGTTTCTGCTTCCTGTCAGCGAGGACATCAACCCAAAAGTGTTTCTGAACTAAAAATAGATTTTGAACAATACTGAAATAATCAGTTGAAAAATTTCAATTTTTGTGGAAATAGAGGGAGATCAGAAGCCTCAGCCTCTCCCCTTTCATCATAACTCAGATCGCCCATCATTCATCATTGGCTTTAAACATTTTGTTTAAGGGGATTAAAAACTTTGTCAGATCTCTGGTGTATTTTTTGATAAACTATTTTTAGGCCATGAAAGAATTTACAAAAAGTTATTTACAAAATTACCAAAAATTCTTAAAAATTATTAAATAATAATCAATTTGATTAAATACTCTTAAATGATCAGGATGATACGGTGTGAGAGGTGATGCGTATGGGTGTTGAGAGTGGAGACACTGCATGGCTGCTGATATCAACCGCAATGGTGCTGTTGATGACCCCGGGAGTTGGATTGTTTTATGGAGGCATGGTTAGAAAAAAGAATGCCGTGTCAACAATATCACTGTCCTTTCTGGCACTGGCTATAGTTAGTGTCCAGTGGGTTCTCGTAGGTTACTCCTTAGCATTTGGATCTGATGTGAATGGGATTATAGGAAACCTTGATTTTGTTGGTCTGTCAGAAATAGGGCTTGAAGAACTTGGCACAATTCCCCATCTGGTTTTCGTGGCATTTCAGCTTACATTTGCAGCAATCACACTTGCAATTCTTGTAAGTGGTGTTGCTGAAAGGGTAAAACTGAGCTCTTTCATAGTTCTTGGCCTTCTCTGGACAACCTTGGTTTATGATCCCCTCGCTCACTGGGTCTGGGGTGGAGGATGGCTTGCTGAACTTGGAGCATTGGACTTTGCCGGTGGAACTGTGGTGCATATAAGTTCTGGTTTTTCAGCTTTGGCGATTGCTTTTCTGATAGGTAAAAGAAGAGGATATGGGGAACACTCTATGGAACCGCACAACATACCAATGACCCTCATAGGAACAGCACTGCTCTGGTTTGGATGGTTTGGCTTTAATGCGGGAAGCGCTCTTTCTGCAAATGGACTCGCAGCAAATGCATTAATTGTGACAAACACAGCAGCATCAGCTGGAGCAATAGCATGGCTTTTTGCGAGCTGGTATCATGGCAAGCCAAGCAGTCTCGGAATGGTCAGTGGAGCAATAGCAGGGTTGGTGGCAATAACTCCTGCTGCTGGTTTTGTGGATCCCCTCGCCTCATTGGCGATTGGAGCGGTTGCAGGAGTTATTTGTTACTCAGCGATGCTTTTCAGAATAAACAGAGGATGGGATGAGAGTCTTGATGCTTGGGCAGTTCATGGAATCGGGGGACTATGGGGAGCTATAGCGACAGGAATATTCGCAAAGGAATCGGTTGGAGGATACAGCGGGCTGATATATGGAAATGTGAATCAGTTTGTTGCTCAGATAATTGCTGCGGGTTCTGCAGTGATATATGCTCTCGTAATGACGTTAATCATAGCAAAAGTGGTTGATTTGCTTTTTGGACTGAGAGTAAGTGAGGAAGAGGAGTATGTGGGTCTTGATATCTCTCAGCATGGAGAGAAGGCTTATGCCTGAGGTGATAAAATGAAGATGATCATGGCTGTGATAAGACCTGAGAGGTTTGAAAAGGTGATGGAGGAACTGGAAAGAGAGGGTTTTATCGCATTAACAGCAAGTGAGGTAAAGGGGAGAGGTGAACAGAAAGGGATAAAGCTTCAATTCAGAGGAGGAACAATGGAAGTTGATCTGCTTGATAAGGTTAAGATTGAGATTGTGGCAGAAGATGAAGAAGTCG
Source organism: Geoglobus sp. (assembly GCA_015523645.1). Classification (GTDB taxonomy): domain Archaea; phylum Halobacteriota; class Archaeoglobi; order Archaeoglobales; family Archaeoglobaceae; genus Geoglobus. Next base: position 2,486 of record WAJY01000210.1, read on the forward strand.
AAAGAGTAATTGAAATTATTACGAGTTCAGCGAGAACAGGAAAAATTGGTGATGGGAAGATATTTGTGATTCCTGTAGAGATGTCAGTTAGGATAAGAAAGGGTAAGATGAGTGCTTAATCAGACAGACTCAGTTCTGCCCATTTATCATCGCTTTCAAATACCCTAACCCGAACAACATTAACTCCCCTTTTTTTCAATCTGTTTGCGATTTCAATGCATATGTTTTCTGATGTAGGTATCTCTATAATTTCGTTTAATATTCGATGATCAAACTCATTAAGGATGTCTTTCAGAATTCTCTTCAGATCGTAGAAGTCCATGACCATCCCGTTCTCCTTAACTTCTCCTTCGATCTCAACCTCAACCCTGAAATTGTGTCCATGGAGCTTTCCACACTTCTCATGACCCGGAATTGAATGAGCGGCACTGAATTTCTCATACACTCCTATCCTCATCATCTCACCCCCATGTACTTGTGAGTTTGAGGTATCACCCTCGCATCTTTGAATTCAAGCATCTTCTCCTGCAGTTTTAAAATGTTTTGCACATCTGAACCAAAAACGGGCTGGAGGACAAAGCATTTGACATAATCCTTTATCCCCATTGCACACGATACAACTTCATCCTCATCGAATTTTTCAGGCAGAACGATCTTCGAGAATGTGAGCCTTTTCCGGGAATTTTTCAGGATTCTGTAGGTTTTGACAGTTCTCTCATAGATCTCATCGTAATTTTCCTTTACCGCCTCTCTTATCTTCAAATCACCTGCCACTATGTCAAAATTCCTGACAAGCTTTGCCTTCTCTGGCAGGGTCATGTTTGATTCGAGATAAAAAACTCTCGTTTTTTCAAGCTGTGAAATGAACTCAGCGTAAAGCAGAGGCTCTCCACCCGTAAATGAGACGGAATGAATCCTCTCCGATGAATCAATAACCCTCTGGGTGTATTCCAGATCCACAGGGTTTTCAAGTTCTTTGTTGCTTGTGTAGTCAATGCACCTCTCGCTGTATTCTGTGTCGCAGTACCAGCAGTCAAGATTGCATCCTGAGAATCTTATGAAAAGTTGTCTCACACCGCAGAATATCCCCTCCCCCTGAATCGAGTAAAAAATCTCACTTACTGGAGCTTTCATGCTCTTCCTTCATTTTTTTGTAAATCTCAACCGCTCTCTCCCATTCATCATCGCTCAGCATTGGGTCTTTTGCATTGTTGAGCAGGAAAGCCTCTGTTCTCTCAAGGCACGTGCCACATGAGAGGCATGGTC
>WAJY01000211.1 GCA_015523645.1 Geoglobus sp.
CATTAGCACAAGCTAAAGAAATTACTAAAGCCTCCTGAAAAGAAGAAAAGAAGACTAATAGCAATAGACGAAACCAGGTTAAAGTTAGAGAACAAACAAGTTTTTGTCTGGAGTGTAAGAGATGTGGATATAAGGGAATGTTTACTTATCTGGGCAACAGAAGGAATGTCTAGCTTTCACGCTTACGCTTTCCTTAAAGAAGTTCTTAGACACTGCGAAAATAAGCCGGAAGTTGTTGACGAGAATTCTGGCACCTCTGGGCTATGTGCATGAAGTATTTGGAACATAAAATGCTATAGAGAGCATGTTCTCCCAGCATAAAGACAGGATGAATAGGTTTAATAACAGGTATCCTTTTAACACTCCCCTTAATTCTGTTCAAAACTTATTGGAGTGTTTTGTGACTTTCTATAATTATTGGTTCTGTTTATCTTAACACACTCAGTCCATAAGTAAATAAAACCACAATTAATCCATAAATTTTAAATATTTTAAATCTCTCATAATTTTTGCCATTAAAAGGTAGGTGTCTAACCTATGAAATTGTTGTTTGATATAGATGGATTGAGAAAATTGAGTATATTCTTTAATTTCTCTACTAATAATCCTACCAATAGTATCGGCTGAATTTGTCAAGGTGGACACCTTACAGGAAGCAGGGAATTGGACTGGACGCAAAATAGGTGTGCATCCGATAACTCACGACATATATGCTCCCGATATCATCGACGGGAACTTGAGAATCTTCAACAATACAAACTATACTCTGATTAAGACGATTCAATTAGGAGATTCCTTAGATGCTGTAGACTTCAATCCCTCTCAAAATCTTGCGTATGTTGTGGGAGAAGAGGGAGATCGTCTTAAGCTCTGGGTAGTAGATGGTAGCTATAACGTGATAAGGGAGATAGACCTCGGGAGTGGTGAATCTACTGACGTTGCGTTCAATCCGACATCAAACAAGATCTATGTTACAACTTGGGCAGGCGGTAATAAGCTCTACATAATCGATGCGAATAGCTACGGTGTAACGAGTCTGAACCTTAACGGGAATAGCGGGGGGGTTGCTGTAAATCCCGATACAAACAGGGTTTACGTTTCTGTTATTGGTGGATACTTTGATAATCGTCTTGCCGTGATAGATGGGAGTAATGACAACATCATAGCCCAGATCAACCTACCTGATGGTTCTTTTCCAGCGGGAGTTGGCGTAAACAACATAACGAACAAGATTTACGTAACATTGCAGGGACCGAGTCAGATTGCAGTGATAAACGGCAATACAAATGCAGTTGAGAAGATAATACAGCTTGGAATTGGCGAAGCTTACAATTTGGGTGCAGGGAATCAGAAAATATGGGCGATAGGTGTTCTTTCGAGATGTGATAAAAAGTTTGCCGTTCATTTTGAACTGCATAAGCTGTACATAATCGGAAGCAACGATGAAGTGGAGCAAGTAATCGATGTTGAAGAGATGCCTTTAGGTATCGGAGTTGAGCAGACCGATCCGTGCAGGGTCTATGTCAGCCACAACGTTCTGAGGAAGATTTCAGTCTTTGAGGATACTACCGGATGCTGCAATCTGCCTCCTGGACTTTCAGCCGGACCTAAAAATGAGTCAAACAGAGTTGGAGAGTGTCATCAAATCCCAATCACCCTCACAGACGCCTCGGGTAATCCCATACCAGATGTAAAGATATACGTTAGCGTTACGGGGGCCAATAACATCCATCAAAACCTGACAACAGATGGCAATGGAAGCGCAGTATTCTCGTATTGCGGGCTTAAGGAGGGGACTGATATGATTAATGTATGTGCCGATACGAATAACGATCAGAACTGTGATTACTCAACTGATGTGACCAAGACATGGTACAAAGATTCTGACGATGACGGAATTTCTGACGATGATGAGGGAGTGGGAGATGCTGATGGAGATGGAGTTCCAAACTATTTAGACTCCGATGCAGACAACGATGGAATTCTGGATTCAGATGAGGGAATGTGGGACGCAGACAACGATGGGATGCCAAATTATTTAGACACCGATTCTGACAACGACGGGAAAACTGACAGAGGGGAGGGAATGGGTGATAATGATCAGGATGGGCTTCCGGACTTTTTGGATGAAGATGCCGATGGAAGTACCAATCCTTGGTGGCCGGGATTTGTAACAGATACTGATGGCGATGGCTTACCGGACTTTTTAGATGACGACAGTGATGGTGACGGGATTCCCGACAAAGATGAAGGGACTGATGATTTAGATGGGGACAGAAAACCTAACTTCCGTGATCTAGATTCTGACGGAGATGAAATGCCAGATAAATGGGAAGCTGATAACGGCCTAAATCCTCAAAATGGGAATGATGCGATGGAAGATCCAGATAATGATGAGTTAACCAATGAAGGTGAATGGGAACATAGAACAGATCCTCATAACCCGGACACAGATGGAGATGGCTATTCTGACGGGTATGAAGTTGACTTCGGCAGCGATCCACTAGATCCAAACGATTATCCAAGAAAGGTTCCAGCACTCACGCAACCAAGTATAATTTTGTTAGTACTACTGATACTAGTTATTGTTCTAGTATTTTTAAGAAAGATTTAAATTTTTATTTTTATTTTTTCATAATATTATTATCATTAGTCTAAACAAAAAATAATTTAAGTTTTTATAATTTTATATTTATATAATTTTATATGGGTCCGCCCGGATTCGAACCGGGGACCTTCGCCTCGTCAAGGCGACGTCATAACCGCTAGACCACGGACCCCAATCTTGGCTGACTTCCACAGATTAATAAAAATTTTGGTTTTCAAATCCTGACTCTTTTAACCGATATGTATCCTATCTCATTTCCTTTTTCTGGAAAGATCGGATAGAGAATCGTTTTATTGACAGCATTTGCAAGCCTGACGTCACAAGCAAGCTCTTTCATCGAAACCGAATCCCTGATTTTTAGCAAGTATTTCGAATGTTTCAATTCTGAAACGCTCTTTACTGACTCATAAATTCTGAAATCACTACCAAACTTAAATCCGGTTTTTACCATGAATTTCCTTTTTCTCAGATCCTCGTAAATCCGATATCTTCTTTCAAAATCTGGAATGTGCTTAATGCCATACTGGAAAATCTTTTCATCGTCAATCTGACATAAGAGAAAGCCCAAATTCATGAGATACAAACCTTCATACAGAGAGAGAACAACCTTGTTCCCTTTAAGAGATCCGTAAAAGTAGTTTTTGTATAGATCCGTGTAATCAGTCACAAAAAAGCCGTTGGTAAAAGTAGCATAAAATTCCTTCAGCTCTTCTTCATGAGTTCCAGTTTCTGAAAACTTCTCTACTAAAAAATACGTCACTTCAGCCTCGCTGTCTACAATTGCAAGCTTCATCCTACCTCTACCCAATTCATTAATTTTGAGTATCTGAGTTTCGAAAACAGGAAAATACTCACCAAAATCCCTAAAGTTTATCCTTACACCTCTTTCCCTAAGATCTTCAAAAACAAAATATTTTATTGGATCAGACAGTTCAAAAAGCTCTTCAAATTCTATAGCACCTTCTTTTCCAAAAACTTCAAGACTCCCCTTCTGGACTAGATATGCAGATTCCTCGGGGAGTAGTTTTATCCCATCTTCAAACCTTTCTCCGAATTTTCTTGACAATAGCCTCTGGAATTTGTCAAGATAAACCACTCCGTTTTTCAGATAACCTTTCATCAGGTTATTTCTAAGAATAAAGAATTAAAAAAATTGCGAGGATAAACTTTAAATTCCATCCATCGCCTTTAGCCTTGAGCCGCCGTAGCTTAGCTGGTAGAGCGCCGGACTGTTAATCCGGTGGTCGCAGGTTCGAATCCTGCCGGCGGCGTTATGCTCGTATTAAAATTCTCCGATATAGGATGACTTACGAAAATAATAAAACCTCAATTAACCTCTTTTCGATAAATTCACTTTAGATTAAAAATGTATTTCTACGAAGTTTCCAAAACTTTCCCAGTTTACTGTAAAGTTCACGAGCACCTCATTCCGGTTTAGACGTACCATAGGCATAGTTTTATGGATATAAAATGTTAAATTTTTGTTTAAAAAATGACCTTCAAATTCTTAGAGGCGAAAGCAGATTAGCAATCCATCTAGTCTTTCAGTGTCAAATTTACTCCTTGGAAAGATTAAAGGAACAATTCTGCAACCATCAATCCCGATTAAATAAGTTCCTGTAAGCGCAAAAACACTTGTCCATGATCACTGTATTCCCTCGTTGCTATTTTTCTGAGCTCCTCTATAACCTCCCTTAAGATCTTCTCATGCTTATTTGCAGGATGGAATGAAAGCAGAAGTAATTTCATGGATGCTCTGGAAACAGAATCAGCAGTTGTAACCTTTAAAATGGGGATGGCTTTGAGGCTGGTGTACTTCGATACTTTCTTTTAATATTCTTCGAGTGTGCTGTAATTACAATTTAATCGATCCTATTTTTGTCCAGTCTCTTGGGGAGAAAGCAAAAAAGAGATTCTTGACTTCATAAAGGGAAAGAGAGAGTTACAGCTGATGAGATTGCAGATACTTCCAGGCTGATAGAGGCTTTGTTAATGGAGACCTTGAAGAGCTATGGAGTCAATGTCATGTCGAGCCAGAGAATTGGAGGGGAAAAGATAAGGTGCGTAGGCAAGAAAGTCTGCATGCCAAAACCTGCCCATCAGACTGGGAAGCACAGTGTCCATGGAAATTTTTGAGGAGGGGAGTTAGCAAGGAGGAGGTTACAGAGTGTGGAGAGTTATCAAATCCCGATGATCACAACCTCATTTAGATATCTTGGGCTAGCGAAGCTATGACGTCTAAATGAAAAAATTGAAAAGTCTCAAATCAGGAAAAAGACAGAGAGACAAGAGGAGAATTACTTTATGGCTCCATAGATGTATTTTAACTGGCTAAAGGAATCAGTCCTGAACATCTCGCTTTTATTAATTTCTATTCAAAAGAGTAAGATGATGAAATCCGGGTTCATGCTATACTTGTCTCTCATGAAAGGAAATGAACGGAATGCGCGGGCCGGGATTTGAACCCGGGCTAACGCCTCGGAAGGGCGTTGTCCTACCACTAGACTACCCGCGCAATCCTGCTTTCCACTTTCCTTTTCTGTTTTAAAAAACATTTCGGTTAGTGTTGTTGATACTTAGGCATGAACCGTTTAGGTGGTATTGAATGAGATTCTCTGAAACTACTTGCATTGTGTAATCCGAAAATATTAGGGGAAACCGATATACATGGCTTGATAAAACCCCCTCTGAACTGGAGCGGGGGAGAATTGTGGCATGTTATGATTGCTATTTGGAGGTGTCAAAATTGAAGTATGGGTTACTTGTAGGCATCGCATTTTTGATTGTCTCGATAATAGTTGTTGGAGCCGTTACAGCCAAAACTGGTGAAGAGATCTTCAGCGAAAAGTGCAGTGGGTGTCACACCATAGGCGGGGGAGATGTTGCAGGCCCTGACCTTGCCGGAGTTACTGAGAGAAGGGATAAAGAGTGGCTAATAAGGATAATAACCGAGCCTGACAAGCTTGCAAGTGAAAACGATCCAATAATGAAGGATTTAATCGCAAAATATGGATTCCAGATGCCCAATCTTGGGGTGACAAGGGAAGAAGCTGAAAAGATAATTGATTTCCTTTCCCAATATTCAGGTGGTGGAAAGCCATCAGAAACAGCAACTCCGACAACCACGGCTACACCAAAAGAGACACCTCAGCCCATAGCTGGCGATCCTGTGGTTGGAAAGATGCTCTTTCTGGGTGAGGAGAGATTCCAGAATGGAGGACCACCATGCATATCATGCCATTCAATCAGAAATGCTGGGATAAATGGAGGGACTCTGGCAAAGGATCTGAGTGGCTTGTATTCAAGACTTGGTGAGAGGGGCTTGCAGGGAGCATTGAAAAGCCTTCAGTTTCCGGTGATGAAGGATGTTTACTCAGGAAAGAGCCTGACAGATGACGAAATCGCAAATCTCATAGCGTTCTTCAGAGAAGCAGAACAGGGAAGTCCAAAAGCAGATCAGTACCCGATATCAGGTTTTGCTGTGTTTTTGATTGCGATAATTGTTGCAGGTGTTTATTACGGGAGGGTGAAATGATATGGCGGAAAGAATTAGAGATGTTTTTTCTCCTGAAACAAGGAGCTGGGAAGAATTTTACAGAAACAGGTGGCAGTATGATAAGGTTGTTAGGTCCACTCACGGTGTAAACTGCACAGGCAGTTGCAGTTGGTGGGTGTATGTCAAGGATGGTATCATAACATGGGAGCTTCAGGCAACGGATTATCCAAATTTTAACTCTGAAATTCCAAATTATGAGCCAAGGGGATGTCAGAGAGGAATAAGCGCTTCCTGGTATGTTTACAGCCCATTGAGACCCAAGTTTCCATATATAAGGGGCAGACTGCTTGATCTGTGGAGAGAGGCAAAGGAAAAGCATAACGATCCCGTTGAGGCATGGAAGAGCATAGTTGAGGATCCAGAAAAGAGAAACAGCTACATAAAGAAAAGAGGAATGGGTGGTTTCAGAAGG
>WAJY01000212.1 GCA_015523645.1 Geoglobus sp.
TCCATGGAGAGAGGGTTATTCTTGAAGGATGTTGAGAAGGAAGTGATTCTGAAGAGTGATGAAATGATAGCCTGTCCAAAATGCGGGAAGGAGCACATATCAAAAACAGAATACAAAAAGATCTCTGAAAAAATTGGCTATGAGCTCATTCCAAAATACTGTCCAGACTGCAGGGCAACGATAATCTTCGAGGAGATATACAAGGAAATTACGGAGGGGAGGGGTGGTGAATGAGGTAAGGGAGATAATGAGGGTAAGAAGGGATCTCTATTCATTTCTTTCCTCACTTTTCTACGGCAGAGTAACAAAGGATTTTGTAAACGATCTGGTAAATGGAGAGATTCGACTTCCTGAGGATGAAGAGATAAATGAAGGGCTGAGAATCATGAGGAGATTCGTTGAGGAGAGGGGAGAGATTGAGAGAGCTTTGATAGATATAGAGGACGAATTTGTGAGGTTATTGCTGGGCATTTCCGAGAAAATTCCGGTTTCAAAGTCTGAGCTGTTCGGTGAGGGTGGATATGGAAAAATAAGTCTTGAGGTTGAGGAGAAGATGAGAAAGCTTGGATATGTGCAAATAAACAAATCCCTTCCTCCAGACCACATAGCAATGGAGCTAGACTTCATGTCCGTCTTGATAGAATCTTCTCTAGATGAGGATAGGGACATTAAAGATTGCTTGAAGGAGCAATTAGAATTTTTGCAGGATGAGATGCTGAGCTGGATACCTGAGGTTTTAGATAGAATTGAGGAGAAGGGGGAATTTTTCAAAGGAGTTGCAAAGCTAACAAGAGGATTTCTAAGATTGGATAAAAAAATAATCAGCGAGATTCTTTTATGGTAAAACTATTGCCTTTGCTGCCGCTGCAATGATCACGATTCTGAACAGATATCCTCCAGCGAGAACACTCAGGGCTGAGAGAGCTTCAATAACAACAGTTTTTCTTATGAAAGACAATCCGTAGAGAATGAGCGGAAGAATCAGTCCAATTCCGATAAAGCCATAGAGAAACATCCCGCTGTATGTTCCTGAAAGAATGAGCTCTGCTGAGAACTTGGAACCAAAGCTCATGAATGGAAAGCTTGTATCTTTTGCCATTGACGATATGTCAAAAATGAGAAAGGCAACAAAAATGATTTCAAATGCTATCAAGCTAACATCCGCAATTTTCAGTCTGAGTTCACTCTCCCTCTCTTTTACAATTCCATACAGAACGCATATGGCTATTCCTGTTGAAATGCCACTTGCAACAAACAAGGGTGGAATTGCAAAGCTCAACCATAAGGGCACAAATCTCGCCTCTCTTAACAACAAAGCAGTGTAGAGAATGATCATGAAGGCAAGAAAGGCATTGACAGCCATTATCCCAGTTTTGACATTGCTGTTCATCTTCAGATATCCCAGTCTTTCAACAACCAGAATAAACCATAGAATGAGGAAGAAGAGGATTATCCAGCTCCCTATTGCAAGCCATGAGCCTAGATTGCTGAAAAGAAATGGATTGAAAACGGCATTGATGACATTTGGGTGATCGAAGATGAGACTCAAAAGTCCTATTACAAGAACGATCCCACTGACAATTATTCCAAATTTTGATACCTCCTCAAACACCCTGCTTTTCTGCCTGTAAAAGCTCGCAGCAAATCCTGTTATGAACATTCCTCCTGCAAGTCCTCCTAAAAAGAGATAGGTGGCGATAGCCAATCCCCAGGGTTTAGCCAATGCATGCTCCCCGAGTCCGTAAAAAAATATGTATTTTAGCATTTCGCTCCCTCTTCAGAAGAAGAGGAACAGTCTCTCCAATGCTCCAGCAGACATCTTCTCAAGGGCTCTCTCTCTAAGGGTTTTTGCAAGCTCAGCCTGCTCACCTGCATTTATTGTTTGAGTCGGACAGACCATAGCGCATCTGGGTTTTGGTTCCCTGAATATCTCTTTACCGCTTGCATCTTTTGGATTGAAGGGCTGAACGCAGAATGAGCACTTGTCCATCTTTCCATCAAGCCCAAATGCCCCACTTCTCCTGAACTGTGGGGCTCCGAAGGGGCATGCTGAGGCACAGTATCCGCAGCCAATGCAAACGTCCTTGTTAACAAGAACAACTCCATCCTCCTGCCTTTTCCATATCGCATGGGTTGGACAGACTTTGAGGCATGGCGGATCGTTGCAATGTAAGCATGGCATAGGTAGATTCAGCTGCCCCTCCTGACCCTCGTTAATCGTGACAACCTTTATTCTGAAAACACCGTCTGGGACTTCATTGAAGTTCTTGCAGATTGCCTCACATCCCTTGCACTTTATGCATTTGGTGTTGTAAACATCCATCAGAAACTTCAGTGGCATCTCGCATCACCTCACGCCGAAGCGTAATTTTCCTTTAGATACTGCATCACCCTGTCAACTATTCCCTTCATTTTTGCAAGCTGTCCAATGAGTTCTTTTTCCTGCCCAAGCTTAACAACATTGCATATTCCTGACTTCGTGTTCTGCATCTGTGTTTCAGGATCCCAGCCAGGAGAGTTTGTTGTATTTGCAGACTCTCCATAAACGTAGGGCTTGGTGTCCATGTCCTCAATAACCGGAAATCTGTCCAAGTAAGGCTCACCCATGAACTGTCCTGCCCAGTGGAATGGCAGAAAGACAACGCCCTTCGGCACAGCCCTGGTTACCCTAGCCTTCACAACTATCCTTGATGGCTCTGCTCCATATTCAAGTCCCCTAGGAGTAATCACAACGACCTCATCTCCGTTTCTTATCCCCCTTTCATTTGCATCTTCAGGATTTATCTCCACATACATCTCGGGCTGAAGCTCAGCTAGGATCTTGTTGTTTCTTGTTGATGCTCCTCCTCCCTGATGTTCAACCTGCCTTCCTGATGTCCAGGTTAGCGGGAAGTGTTCGTAGATGTTGTACTCCTTGTAGAGTTGCTGAAGGAGTCTAGCAAGAATCGGGACTCTGTAATGGAACTTTCCATAAACCTTCTCATCGTAGGTTGGATACTTGTCTATGAGATCCACTCTCGGAGTGTAAATGGGTTCTCTGTGTACAGGCACAGGATCTTTCATGTTCCATGCATATATCCTTGCTCTTCCTCTGCCAGAAGGCACCATGTTCTTATCAAGCCACTCTGAATAATCAGTCTCGAGATTCGTTGCCCATCCCTTCATTTGATCATGCCCATTAACACCGCTGAGCAGTGATGAGCCATCTGGTGCTTCAGTTCCCCATTTTACTCTGAAGTCATGCCCTCCTTCCCACACAGGAATGTCGTTTCTGTAGAGAATTGGAGTCCCGGGATGTCTTTCATTCCAGCATGGCCATGGCAGTCCCCAGTATTCTCCATTACAAGGACCACCTTCAGCCCTTAGCGTTTCAGGACTGAAGGTATAATCACATTCCATCTGCCTCTTTAGTCTCCAACTCTTCTGCCCAATCATGCCTATAGCTCTTGAGCCAACAGTAATTTCCTTGTCCAAGATCTCTTCTGATGTTATCTCATCGGGTGATTTGTTCCCGAAGTTTATAGTGAACTTCTCATAAAGCCCAGGGTCGTACTTGTCTAGAGCCTTCACCAAGCTGAGAAGAATCCATACATCTGGTTTTGACTCATAGAGAGGATCTATAACCTTGTTTCTCCATTGAACTTGTCTTCCCGAATTTGTAACACTACCTGACTGCTCCCACTGGGTTGATGCAGGAAGGACTATTATCCCATCATCCCTCTCGGCTAGAGCCGCGCCGCTTTCAAGGAATGGATCGACAAATACCAGCAATTCGACCTCCTCAAAAGCCTTCTTCACAAGCCTTGTATCTCCTATTGAGGGAGTTGAGTGCCCCCACATGAATATGATCTTTATGCTTGATGGCTGGTCTATCTTCATTGCCCTCTCAACTGGAAATTCCTCCGTTCCTGCTAGTGCTCCAACTGCAAATCTTGACATGGTAAAGCCTTTCTTTTCCATTAGCTCCTTGCTTCCAAACCTGCCCAACAGCCATTCATAATCGACATTCCATACGTTTGCCCAGTGTCTCCATGCCTTCTCACTTATTCCATAATAGCTGGGCAGAGAGTGACTTAAAACGCACATGTCTGTTGCTCCCTGAACATTGTCATGTCCCCTGAAAGCGTTAACACCGCCTCCAGGCTTGCCTGCATTACCAAGCAAAAGCTGGAGAATTGCAAAGGATCTTATGTTTTGAGAGCCAACCTCATGCTGTGTTGCTCCCATTGCATACTGTAGTGTTGATGGCTTGTTGTGGGCAAGGATGAAGGCTGCCTGCCTTATCTTTTCTGCAGGGACTCCTGTGATGTCCTCAACAACCTCTGGAGGATACTGCATGATTATTTCCTTAGCCTTCTCGAAGCCATACGTTCTCTCCCTTATGAACTCCTCGTCATACCATCCATTCTTTATTATCTCATAGCATATTCCCCAAACAAGAGGAATGTCTGTTCCTGGTCTGAACTGCAAATGCAAGTCACTCACAGCAGCTGTTCTTGAGAATCTTGGATCTGCACATATCAGCTTTGCTCCCCTCCTTTTTGCCTCCATTATGTGGAAAAAGCTCACTGGATGTGCCTCAGCTGGATTGGAGAAGAATATTATTGCCTTCGCATTCCTCATGTCATTGAAGTTGTTGGTCATCGCTCCATATCCCCATGTATTGCCCAGCCCAGCAACAGTTGTTGAATGACAGATTCTTGCCTGATGATCTATGTTGTTTGATCCCCAGAATGCCATGAACTTTCTCATTAAATAAGCTCCTTCATTGCTTGTATGTGCCGATCCTGCGAAGAAAACAGCATCAGGTCCATATTTCTCTCTGACTTCCATCATCTTCTTTGCAATTCTGTCCAATGCTTCATCCCAGCTTATCCTTCTCCACTTTCCATTTTCCTTTACAAGCGGATACTTGACCCTTTTCTCACTTGTTACCGTATGATTTATGCTCGCACCCTTTGCACAAAGCTTCCCTCTATTTATTGGATGCTCTGTCCATGGCTCAATTCCTATGAGCTTTCCGTTCTTGACTTTTGCCTTTATTCCGCATCCAACAGCACAGAATATGCAGATCGTTTTAACGTAGCTGACTCCCTCACCCGCTTCTTGGGCTGATGCCTTGGAGAAGAAATGCCCATCCCTGCCAAACTTGATTCCACCAACAGAAAGGAGTGTTAATGCAGTTGCTGTTTTCACAAAATCTCTCCTGCTTAACTTCAATTCAATCATACACTCCCCTCCTTGCCATGTACTGACAAGGTACAGAAAATTTATTGTGACCATCCATTATAAATTTTTCTCTTGACAAGTGAAAGCTTAGGGAAATTTATTGATCAACAATCAGACTTACAATTTTTCTCTCCTTAACCTTAACGATACCCTTGTTGCTGAGCTTCAATTCTGGAAGGGAAACAAATGTCATGAAGTGAAGAATGTTCAGAGGATTTTCAAATTCTGGAATCTCTTCTTTCAGCACTTCTCTCAGCCTCCCCATCTTATCCATCACCTGAGGAACATCCCTGCTCATAACACCTCCATAGGGTAAGGGAAGCGATATTTCTTTCTCTCCAAGATAGCATATACCTCCCTTCATTCTTATTACCCTGTTTATTGCATCTGCAACAAGCTCATCCTCAATTCCTATTGCAACTATGTTGTACTGGTCAAAGCAAACCGTGGTTGCAATAGCTCCCTGCATATTAATTCCATCCAAAGGGAGCAAGATAACATTTCCATTTCTGAATCTGTCAACAAGAACAGCCTTGCAAAATCCATCAACACTGCCATCTTTTACCTCAACCTCCATTATTTTCTCCCTGTTAACAGTCTCACTTAGCAGCTCAGCAACTCTAATCTTTGCAATACCCTCATGCTTGATTTTCAAGTCCTCAACCTCAACCCTCTCAACCCTCATAATGCTGAAAGGTTTTTCGGACGTTCTCTTTGGCTCAGGAATTTTTCCGCCAATTATCGTTCTATCCACATCAAATCTCCCTAAATCTTTAAGAATTGCTAAATCTGCATATCTACCTGGAGCTATGATTCCAATTTCCCTCTCTTTTCCATAATATCTCGCAGGATTTACTGTAATCATTCTGAGAGCCTCTATCTCATCCAAACCCATTTCAACAGCCTTCCTAGCCACAGCATCCATGTATCCATTTGCAAGATCTAAAGGCTCAATACCATCTGAGACTAGAGATATCCATGACTTGTCAACCTTGGAATCAAGTCTCTGGATAACCCTTATGTCACTCCTGATAGACCCCTCTCTAACCATGAGATGCATTCCATTTCTGAGCCTTTCAATCCCTTGCTCCGGTGTTATCGCTTCATGGCATGAACTTGCAACAATTGAATAGGCTGAAAGCTTGTTTCTCTTAGCTCCAGAACTGTGTCCAAGTATCGTTAAGTTTCTATCGAGCGCAAATTCAACCTTTCTAAGCGCATCCTTGTCAAGAGATATAACTCCACTCCAGGAAACAACCTCACCTAGACCTACAAGCATGTCCTGTGAGATTTCTGCAAGCCTTTCATAGTCCAGCTCGAAGTTTGGATGTTCAACCTTTAAATCGTGGGGAGAAATGAAGGGGATTTGGAGATAAACCCTCAATGAGCACTCTTTCGACCAGCTTACAAACATTCTGAACCCTTCTTCTCCCATTGAATTTATAACTGCATCCGGCTCGGCGAATATGGCTGTTGTTCCATGTCTTACAGCAATATCTGAGAACTCGTTTAATGTGAGATAGTAGTCTGGATGTGAATGACCATCAATAAAACCTGGAGTTACGTAGAGATTCTTTAGATCAACCACCTTTCTCGCCCGAACTTTTTCCATGCACGCTATTCTGTCATTTTTTATTGCAATGCAGCCCTCGTATATCTCACCTGGAATAACATCCACAATCTGGCAATTTTCAAAGAGAAGATCAGCCTTCTCAATGCCAAGAGCAACGGCAATCAGATCTCTGTATACATCTAAAATGCTTGTGCCGATCATAAGGAGTGTTATATCAACCCAATTATTAAACATTGTCTGTGCAATGGAGTTTAAAGAGCTTGAGGAAAATACTTTGTAACTCAGAGATTATCATTAAACATACAGCAGCTCAGTTTCAGCATCTTTTAACCTTCCTCAGCTTTTCGTTTTTATTTCTCGATCCCATAATAGTTAACGAGTCTTAAAAGAATGTCCGTGCTTATTATAATAAAAATAAGTATTGATTTATAGCAATAACATTTGTGAGTGGTAACATAATTTTAAAATAGCCAAGAATTATGCTTGATCTGACGGAAGTATTGAATTCTAAACCTTTAAACATTTTGAAAAAGTTGTGTTGAGGAAAGGTGGGAGAAGATAACAAATAAACGGGAGAGAAAAAGACATGAGAAATGTTATCTGAAATTTGAAAGGTTTATAACCAAATAAAATATCGATCTTACAATGATGCTTGTAAGGAAGAGAAAATGATAAGTAATTGATGACTCTGTTTTCACGGACTTTTTTTATTAGTTTCGATGAAAACAATATTACAAGAAGTTTTTTTATAAAAAATATCTAATGAAGATTTTATAATTTAAGAGCTATTTTATTCAATGTTTACCTAGCAGAATTCTTTGCAGAAAGCATACCTAAAAAAGTAGTTTCTGAAATTCTCGAAGGGGGCTGTCATCTATGTGAACCCGAACTGGTTATTTGGTTTGGATAGATAAGCTTACCTTGGATTGCACACTTTCTCTTTCTTTAGAATAAAGTATATGCAAAAATATTTTTCTTGCAATTACTTCGATTGTTACATTTGCCTTTTCTATTTTCAGATTAAAGTTGTGAAGCTTTGTTCTCTTATTGCTGAATTTAGCGCGTTGAACGATCATTTATCTGAGCAGTTTAGAACTCTGCTTAACTATGTGGACTCTAAATCTGCTTATCTCCTGACTGTATGATAAGAACATAAGCCAGCATAGCTGACGAGGTTTTCTTGGTTGGCAGGGAGATTGATGTTTCCTGATTCTGTTTTGACTAATAAGGTTGAGTAATAGTTTATTCATGGCATGACCATTAGAAGGATTGCATCATTGTCTTTTCTTGCTTTCTCTTTAATAACTTTATCGATTCGCTTAACTTCTATATTAATATTAATTCCTGATTAATTCCTGTTCTATTATTGATAGATTTGATATTCTAAAAGATTTTATCAAGTCTTGGCATCGATGGTTCTTTTAAGAGGTCTCTTCCACTCTTTGTGAATGGGTTGAGATTGCTAATTCCATTTCTTATCAATATGGTATGTATCCCTGTTCTTTATTCTGTATTTCTATCCTCTAATAATGCTTTTCTAGCCTGTGATATCTCTTAATTCCCTCACTTTCTTTGGAATTATGTGGCTTTCAGCTATAAGTTTTGTTCTGAGTATATGAGTAAGCATATTGGTATCCAAAGAATCGTTCTTTCTCCTTGGTTCCTTATTAGCCTTGATTTAGATGGTTGGGTTAGCTCTACATCTATACCTCTATCTATCCAAGATGTCGTAAGCAAATCTATATCTTCCTGTTGATTCTATGACACCTCTAAGCCACGATATTTAGCTGCAAATTACTCGAACTTCTCATTTAGAACTTTTCTTTCTTCTGCTACCTCTCTCATCTCTTTTAAAACATCCATGTAGAGGTACTTACTATGCAAATCTATTCTTATATGGTAAGGAGCCTTTATTCACTTATTCGTTCTTCCATCACACTACCAATCATCTGTATGCCTTTTAAGCCAAAATACCTCGCTTTAAGAGCATGACATCTGCTAATTACAACTTTTTGCTTGGTTCAGATTAAAAGGGTTCGCATGTTATCAAAATAATCACCTCCAGTAATTATATAAAGCCATATACCTCTCCCAACTAACTCTGAACAGAATCAAAGAACTGTTAAAAGGAAATTTGATCCAGAGATTTTGCCCCTTCCTTAAATGTTGAGAAGAGACTTTCAACAGCATCTCTGCTTCCAAAGATCTCATGTCTCAACTCTTTATGGAGCCCATTCATACCAGAATCCCCCATAAACAACGACTTCAGAATTTTTTGACAACATCTAACGTATTTCTCTTAGAAAGACGCAAGCATGAAAGCTTGACCTTTCTTCAAAGCATACAGGTAAGCATCTCCTTGTTTTTACATTTATTAGTAACAAAACAAAGATCTGTTTATTTTCCAGCTTTATTTTGCTTTCATTTATCGCTATCAACCTTTTTTCTTCTTTAGAGAAAAAATTTGACTCGTTTTTCTCAAAGAAAGACCAAAAAATGTAATAATGCAGGAACTTACTAAGTATTTCGCATAGCGATAATAGAATTCGCTAATTAAAATACAAAGTTTATCTCAGCAATGTGCTTTCAATGTCGTTTGGTGTGACCGATTGGAGTGGTTGGGTAAGAGTGCTTTCCATTCTACCAAAATCCTTAAATAACCGCAATCCATACCATTAAATTGCCGACGGTCATAGGGACGGGGGAAACACCCGGACCCATTCCGAACCCGGAAGTTAAGCCCTGTCCCGTTCCGCGTTGTACTGCCTTCCGAGAGGGGGCGGGAAGCGCGGAAACTGTCGGCATCCCTCCATTATACATAAATTTTTATCAACAATGGGTATTATTCTCTCAGTTTTCTTTCAAGCTTTTCAGATTCGATCCATCCTTTCTCGATTTCTGCAACAGTATCAAGAATGCTCTGTATTTCCCTTTCTACTTCTCCTTCAATTTCCTTACATTTCAGTTCTGTCAGCCCCTTTATAACGGTTAAAGGATTCTTGATTCTATCCACAAGAACCATCATGTTATTTATGTTCTCCTTCAGCTGTTCCAAAACAACATTTCTTTCTTTTTCAAGCTCAAAATCATGAATAGCATAGGCAAGATCTCCAGCAAGAGTCTCAAGTATCCTCCTTTCCTGTCCTGAGAGCTCATCTTTATTCATAATGAAAATCAATCCCTTTAATTCCAAATTGTACAGTATTGGAAAAGCGTAACCATGATACTCTCTTGCCATTTCCCCATGAACACACGTCTCAGGATGGAATCCCTTTGGAATGAAAATCGGAGATTTTCTTGAAATTGCCATTTTAACGCATTCATATTTCAGTATCTCATTTGCATCCACCTTATCTCCATTTGAAAATGCAAATACCTCATCATTAAGGAACAGGAGAACTGCATTAGTTGCATATTCTGAGAGCACCTCCGAAGTTTTCATAGCAAGTTTTTCTGGGCTTCTTTCAACTATTATTGCCTCATTTATCCTTATTATTTTTTCAAGGAGTCTATTTACCTTGACTATCTCTGATTTTCTTCTGCTTAATTCTCCTTTAAGATACAGTTCTCTGTAACCCAGTAAAAGTACAAG
>WAJY01000213.1 GCA_015523645.1 Geoglobus sp.
AAAACATTCGAAGGAGGCAAAATTAAGGTTGATGGCTCAGTAGGCATATTGCCGAGAAAAATTATCTCCTTTTACCTTGCCAGATACGAGAACATTTTTTGGAAATTGAAGGGAGAGGAAAGCGCATGATGGCAAAAAATTTTTGGAGACGGGATAAAGATAGGGTATTTCTCGATGAATCCAGATTCAAGACCAAAGACCTGCTTAAAAAATGGCTTAATACCTGTAAATCCATGCTAAAATACTTTTCAAGAATTGTAGCTGATTTTGATGATAATATTTCCTCTTCAATTCTTTTAAGAGAAAATGAGGTTGATAGACTTACTTTTTGATACTAAGAAGTTAGAAATTGCTGTAAGTTATCCAGATATTGCATTAAATCTGGAATTATCAAATCGAGAGATACTCGGGTTAGGAATCGTATTAAAACTTTTGAAAGATTAGCAGATTATATTACTCTGATGACTGAAAGCATAAGAGAGCATAGAAAATCTATACCTAAATATACATGATAGATTCCAATACTCTAACTCTTTTTAAAGCTACAATCAACTCTTATCAAAAGAGAGATCCATATATCGCTGATGAGTTTTGTTATGTTGGAGAATATAAAAGATAAGATTAAAACTGTTGAAATACGGGAAATGTCCATGAAGCGTTAAGATTAAAATGATTCTAGATGGGCTCGTTAGAATAGAGGGTCTCTCATAGGATATTGCGGAGGTACAATTAATCTTTTAGTTTTATGACAGATTGCATGCAATCCGAGGAGAATGATGTTTTGCTTCACTGAAAAAATGAAATTCGGCTTCTGAAAAAACAAGTTTGTTTGTGGGAAACTATTCAGTTAAAAGTTATAAAAGATTTAATAAATATAAAATTATAAAAAATAAAAAAGTTACATACTCAAAGCCAGTTTTATATCATCTGCCTTGACAGTCTTTCTGTTTGCGTGCTTTGCAATCTCAACAGCCTTCTTAGCAACCTGAAGAGCATACTCTTCAAGAACCTCAGCCATTTTTTCTACTGCATCCTCGCTTACTCTCTCAGCACCAGCCTTCCTTATCAATCTATCAATTGGTGCAAGTGGCAACTCAGCCATTTTATCACCTCAATACTTTTTTCGGTAATTGGAGGTATATAAATTTTATTCTGTTGTGAATGGAATTCATGTTGCCATACAGCCTATTCTGGTAATTCTGAAGAACTTTATGTTTGATATCTTTGTAGAATAAAATTGATGTTGATGGTGTGCTATTGTGATGAATTGCATGATGTCTGTGTCACATCCTGTATTTCCTTTGGAATCGAGAATCAATATTTTGCTTGAGTTACAGGAAATCAACATCCGGCAATACTATATTGCTAAAATATTCATTTACGGTTATTTTCATTCTTTCTCGAAAATATTTTATCTTTTACCAGATTTAACAGATTATGGAATGTTTTGATGCAATTTACACAAGAAGGTCGGTAAGGAAATTTCAAAAGAAGGACGTAAGTGATGAAATGATAAGAAGGATAATTGAGGCTGGCAATATGGCACCATCAGCAGGCAATCTTCAAGCCAGAGATTTTATTGTTGTAAGGGATGAGGAAAGGAAGTTGAGACTTGCGGTTGCATCTCTCAGACAGATGTTTATTGCTGAAGCTCCGGTTGTTTTGGTGGTTGTTGCAAATTATCTGAGAAGCATGAGGGTTTATGGTGATAGGGGAAGAATTTATGCAGAACAAGATGCTTCAGCGGCAATACAGAACATACTCCTTGCAGTTCACTGCATGGGACTGGCATCTGTTTGGGTTGGTGCATATGATGATGAGGAAGTTTCAAGGATTCTGGATATACCGAGCTATGCAAGACCTGCAGGCATTCTGCCCATTGGCTATCCTGCAGAATTCCCGAAGCCGAGAAGAAGATTTGAAATAGATAAGATAACACATTACGAGAGATGGTAATAGCTTTACTGACAGATTTTGGAGATTACTATGGAGGTGTTATGAAGGGTTTGATTAGGAAAATTAGCAGAACTGAGGTGGTGGATGTTACACACAGCATAACTCCACAAAACGTTCTTGAAGGTGCTTTTTTGCTTTACAACTCTTATAGGTTCTTTCCAGAAGGGAGTGTCTTTGTTGGTGTAGTTGATCCTGGTGTTGGAGGCAGGAGAAAAGCATTGGCTATTGAAACAGAAAACTACTGGTTTGTGTGCCCAGACAATGGCATAGCCTATCCATCTGCTATTGAGGATGGGATTGTCAGAATTTATGAGATAAAAGAGGAAGTTTCCAGGTTTTCGGGTTCTCTCTCCTCTACCTTCCATGGAAGAGATCTCTTTGCCCCTGCAAGTGCACTGATAAAGGAGGGTAGATTGAGTGCGGAATACTTCCTTCCTTACAATGATGAGATTGAGAAGCTAGAGCTTTTTGATGTAAAAATAAAAGGAAATGAGATTTGTGGGAAGGTTGTTTACATTGACAGATTTGGCAATGTTGTAACAAACATTAGAGAGGAGATTGTATCCGATCTCTCTCCTGAAAAATTTATTCTGGGAAGTTTGGAGACGCCCTTTGTGAGGAAGTATGAAGACGTTGATGTTGGAGAACCACTTTGCCTTATAGGAAGCTTTAACACACTTGAACTAAGTGTAAGAAATGGTAATTTCGCCAGAAAATTTAATCTCATGCATGGTGATCTCAGGCTGAGGTGGAAATGATGAATGACAGATTTGGAGAGAGAGTGTTCTCAAAACTTGTAGAGTCTATAAACAGGCATCTTCCCCAGAAAAGGCAGAGTCTAAAAGCTCTTCTTGAAATGGATGATCCGGTTATAAAGGCAAGGGATGGTGGTGAGTATGTAGTTGAGAGTAGGGAACTTGAGTTCATCTCAGAGAATTTGGAGC
>WAJY01000214.1 GCA_015523645.1 Geoglobus sp.
GTAAAATGGAGCAAAGATCCGGATTTTCTTTACGATGGGCTTGCAATTGAAAGGGGAATATCCAGAGACCTCTTTCACATGCTGAGAGATTCTGGATTTATCAGAGAGGTCATTCCCGTCTCTTCTATCACAGGATTCGGAATGGATGACGTGTATGAGATAATTCAGGACATATACTACTCAGGAGAGGACATAGAGAGGTTGAGATACTGACCGCCTGCAATAGGTGGGAATATGGAGATTCTGTCGTTCTCATTCAGCTCTGGCATGTCCTTCAAATCCTTCAGGTTTCTTCCATTTACCAGTACTATCCTGTCATCTCTTATTCTGCCATTTTCATCAAAAACCTCATTGTAAAACTCGTCTCCAAAAGTTTCACACGCTTTTCTAACAACCTCTTCAATCGTTTTTCCCTTCACCTCCACCCTCTTACCATATCTATCCCGGAGTGTTGCAAACAGCTCGATAACAACCATAATTATTTTTGGTTGTGAAGATTATTAACAGTTTTTCTGCAATCAATACAATGTTGTGAATTCTAAAAGATTTAAGAGCTGTTAGGATTTTGTATTACCGCCTCTCAAAAATAACTATGGAATCCATTGGGCAGATGCTCTCGCAGAGTCCACAGACTGTGCAGTTTTCAAGCTCCACCTCACCTCTTATGATGGACATCTCTGCATTCCTCGCAATCTTACAAACCGACTCGCAGAAATGACATCCTATACAGGAATTGTCAACCGAAACGAATGCTTTTACCTTGTGATAGTCTCTGCTCTTGCTTGGAAGATGAAGCTCTGAAAATCTCTCAGAAATTTCCCTGTGAATTTCTATTGCATCTGCTGGACAGCTTTTTTCACACTTACTGCAAAAGTTACATGCATCGCTGAAAACAACGATCTTCTTCCCCTCATCATATTCGTAGTGTATAGCCATGTTTGGACAGACATTCATGCATATCGTACATTCATTTCCATAGCATCTCTCCTGAAAGAACTTCTGTCTTCCATCAAAAAGTCTGTTTACATGTATTGCATCAAAATCGCAAACCTTCTCGCATATCCCGCAGACTGAACAAGCATCGGAAACAGAAATCTCACCTGTTACTGCATATTCAATGTTGAGCTTGCAGGAATCGCAGTGAATGCTGATGACATCCTTTGGGCACGAAGCCTGACAGATCTGGCAGTAAATGCATTTGCTCTCATCTATCTCTGGCTTCCCCTTCACTATCCTCACAGCATCAGTCGGGCAGAATATAACACAGTTTCTGCAGTCTATGCATCCCTCTCCAATCTCTATGTAACCAAGTCTCATTTTGTTTTTGTCAAGGTTCTTCTTCACTGTAATTGCATTCCTAGGACAGTTCTCAGCACAGATTCCGCAGTAAACACACCCAGCAATCTCTGTTTTTGAATAGTGAATCCCCTCCAAAATCCTTTCGTAGGGTGAGTTCTCAAGTGTTAGCGCGCCATACTGGCAATAAACCGTGCATGTACCGCAATCTATGCATCCTGAAATATTTAGCCTGATAGCCTGAATTTGATTTGAAAACGCTGATTGACGATTTTGGGCAGACCTCCTCACACAATCCACATCCTACGCAATTTTCAGATGTGAACGAGACTGTCATGTTTTGTCGTTTAGATAGGAGCTATTTAATGGTTGCGATGATGGGCGAGACTTTACACAAGCAATTGAATGAAAAGCTCAGATAAAAATCTAATTTAGAATTCGACAAATGATGAAGTTTCCTAGCTTAACCATCAGTTCTCAGAGATCTCCAGTACCTTGAATGTAAACTTTTAACCTCTCTTATGTTATCCCTGACCTTTTCAGCAGCATAGCTCCTCTTTCTCCATCTCAGCTGGGAAAGGTAACTTTCAGGCTCCCTTATAAAATCAAGGTCTAAATCAGCTAGCGCAGAGATTATTGCAAGATTCGTGTAAGGAAGTGCATGCTCAACACTGTATCCGCCTTCCAATATTGCCACAATCCTTCCATTGCAAAGCTTTTCTGCTAGATTAACAGCCCTCTTCATAAGCTCACCGTAACCTCTCGCAGTCAAAGCAAGATCGGTTATCGGATCTGTGAAATGGTTATCTTGCCCTGCAGAAACCGCTATGAAGTCTGGATCAAATTCTTTTGCCACAGGTTCTATTATGGTATCAAATACCAGCAAGTATTCCTCATCTGAAGTGCCAGGCGGAAGTGGTATGTTTATTGTGTAACCTTCCCCTTTACCCTTTCCTGTCTCATCAGGATAGCCTGTTCCTGGATAGAGGGGCATTTGGTGGGTTGAGATGAATAGAACCGAGTCATCTTCGTAGAAAATTTCCTGAGTTCCATCACCATGATGTGCGTCCCAGTCTAGAATGAGAACTCTCTCAAAACCTTTTTTTTGCAGGAATTTGACCATTATCGCCATGTTGTTAAGATAGCAGAAGCCCGCTCCAGTGTAGGGCTTTGCATGATGTCCGGGAGGTCTTATCATTGCAAAGGCATTCCTAACTAATCCATCAGCCACTATCTCAGCTGCTTTTAAAGCACCACCGGCAGAGAGTATCGCTGTCTCAAAAACCCCTACTGGGATGTTGGTGTCGTAGTCAATGATTCCACCTTTTTCACTCTCTTTTTTGAGAAACTCTATGTATTCAGGTTCATGAACCTCCAAAATCTCATCTAGACTTGCTTTCCTTGGCTGAATCATCATGATTCTGTCTATATCAAATATACCCTCCTCGATGAGCTGATCCAAAGTATAGGCTAGTCTTTCCCTCCTTTCTGGGTGTGTGGGGCTTTGTTCGTGCTCCAAATATTTTGGATGAAAGACAATACCTGTTCTCATAAAGCACCACTCAAACCGGGTTTTATCTGAACTATGACGTCGGCAATCTTGCCCCTCACAATTCCTCCTTTAACAACAGAGTAAGAGTTGAAGTAAACCAGATCAACCTCCTTAACATCTTCCTCATCAGCACCGTAACTCATTGCTATATCTCTTACTTTTTCAATGCACATCTCAACAATTTCCTCATCATCCAGATTTTTGTCTAATCTTTCGTATTGCTCGCCTTCTATCTCTCCATTGAAAATTGCCAGTCCTTTTTCAGTATCGAACCTTGCGTAGAGTGTTAGACTGATTCTAGAAACTGCAACGCCAACTGCATTGGCAGACTGGTGATTCTCTGGTATGATGCACCTTTTTCCAGCTCTTCTTGCAACTTCTGGGATTATATAAGATGCAAGGTAGCCTGTTCCAATTACAGTGTTAACCTGAAATCCCTTAACTTTCTCTGCTAGTATTTCAATGTATCTATCAACTTCCCTCTCTGCAACATCCCTCTCTATTCCATCCTTGGAAGCTCTGTAGTTCCCTATTTTCTCACCGAGGACATTCAAGAGATCTGTCAGGGTTGGATGTTCTCCACCAAATGCAAGTGGCTTGCCAAGTCTGAATGGCTTTAGCTCACCATCAAAAAGACTGTCACCTCCATAGGGGATTGAAATGCAGTTCACGCATCTTATGTGTGTTTTCAACCCGCAGACACTCACATCCTCAACCACCATGGGTTTTCCATCCCTTATCAACGTTATGTCGGTTGTTGTGCCACCTATGTCTATTACAATGGCATTCTTCTCTCCTGTTAAATAGTAAGCACCGTATGCAACAGATGATGGACTGGAATTGTAAAGTTCTGAAGGATTTCTCATGGCAATCCTCCAGGGGATTATCCCACCATCTCCCTTGTAGTAAAAGAACTTGTCAGTGAACTTTCTTATGCTCTCTGTAAGCATCCAAACTTCTCTTGATATTTTGGAGTTGATTACGGTTGTATTTAATCTAAGCATAAAGTTCAGTTTTCCTATGTGATGGCTTAATGCAATTGCATGAGGATCTGCAAATTTCTTGGCAATTTCAAAAACCTTGTGCTCAATATAGGGATTTCTCACAGAGAATTTTCCTGCTATGGCAATGCAGTCATAATCATGACCTCTCAAAGCCCTCTCTATCTCATTCTCATCCACATCCTCAACAATCTCTCCTCTATGGTTAACACAGCCTTTCAGCACAACACCATGTTCCTTGTAATTCAGCCCAGGTCCTGGAAAGAGCAGTGTTAGAGTCTTAATTTTATCAAATCTGCTTGAGATCAAGTTTATTGGTAATGAAGTGCTGATAATCAGCCTAGAATCCTCCAGCTTTACCTCTCTTGACACCTTCTCAAGAATCCTTACAATGCCGTATTCATTTGGATACTTCATCGTTTTCAATACCCCATCTTCAAGGTATGCTATGTCTGTGTTTGTACCTCCAACGTCAATTCCTACAATCATCTGGGAAAGGAGTAAGAGATGGGTATTTAATTATTGACTCCCAATTCACTTCAACACCTTTCCGGTTTTCAAATACCAGACGTATAGATCAAGTACTCCGGGCTTCATTTCGAGAAGTTCTGAAACTTTTGAAAATAATCTTTCAATTTCGAGATACTTCCTTCTAGTCAGTGTTTTTGGTGCTGAACACAGACCATGGTCTGCCATAACAGAAATAACATGCCTGTCCAGAATTGCTAGATCGAAGTAACCAACGTTCCTTAAGAAGTGGCTCGCCTCCTTGTAGCCCAATCCCTTTATGTTTCCAACAAGCCACTCGCGAGCATGAAAAACGCCTCTAACCTCAATGATCTCAGAAATTATTTCCTTTATGTTTCCATATCTTCTTGCATTTACTATGAACTCAGCTCTTTTTCTCCAAAATCTATGTCCTGCTTCTCTAAGCTCTCTCTCGATTCTTTCCTTGCTGTAAGTTAAGAATCCCTCACCTATTTTCTCCTGCAACCTGATTCCAAGCTCTGCAGAGCTGTTGGCTGTCAGAATGCAGAAACAA
>WAJY01000215.1 GCA_015523645.1 Geoglobus sp.
ACTATGTCTTTCCTGAGCAAGTGAAGAAATCTGCAAGAGCTGGAGAGTATCTTCCAAGGGGAAGTTTTTTCATCGAGGGGAAGAGAAATTACGTGAGCGTTGTTATGAATGCAGGAATCGGAGTAGACTTGGAAAACCTGAGGCTGATGGGCGGTCCGCTAGAAGGTGTTAGAAAGCACTGCGATTACTTTGTTGTTATAGAGATTGGTGAAATAGACTTCAACAAGATGAGCGTCATTGTTGCTAAGAGGCTCGTTGAAATGGCTAGGAGTGATGAAAAACACATTGTAAGAGGAATTGCAACTCCAGATGAGGTGGCTAGGTTTTTACCTCCTGGAAGATCCAGAATTGCACAAAGATGATCTAGAATGAGTTTATTGAGTTTAGTCTTTCGAGGAGTTTGCTCTTCTTCTCACAGTCCACAAGGCTGTGTTTTAAAACCTCATCTATCCTTGATACGGCAACAACCTCTATCTGATTCTCATGCTCTGCATCAAGCATGACGTCATCTAGGTTGTCTTTTGGTATTATCACCTTCTTCAAACCTGCCTGAATTGCTGCCTCAATTTTCTGTGTAACTCCGCCTACAGGCAGAACGTCTCCCTTTATTGAGAGGCTGCCTGTCATTGCAACACTCTGATCAACCTCAATATCCTCCAAGGCAGAAATTACGGCTGTTGCAATGCTTATGCTTGCAGAATCTCCTTCAACGCCTTCATAGGTGCCAACAAACTGTATATGGACATCATAATTTGTCATGTCCTTACCCATGATCTTCTTTATTATTGCCGAAACATTTACAACGGCTTCTCTGGCAATTTCCTGCAATCTTCCTGTTGCAATTATCTTCCCCTCTTCCTTGCTCAATGCAGGAGTGATCTCTGCTATTATTGGCAAAACCACACCTGCGGAGTCTCCTATGACAGCGAGCCCGTTAACCCTGCCTACCGTGCTCCCCTCTGTGAGGAAAAGTCTGTAATCTTTTCTCCTTTCAATGTATTTGTCTGCTAGCTGTTCTTCTATGCTCTTTGCTATTTTTTTGGCTTTTAGAACGTGCTCAACAGTTACAAGCTCGCTATTCTCAGCAAGAGCTATGTCTCCGGCGATTCTCACAATACCTCCAAGCTCTCTCAATCTTAGCGAGAGATGACCTCTCCTTCCTGCTCTTTTCTTAGCCTCCTTGATTATCTCAGCCACAGCCTCCCTTGTAAAGTGGGGTATCCTTCCATCCTTTACAATTTCCTGGGCGACGAACCTGATGAGCTTCCTCCTGTTCTCCTCTGTATCTTCCATCGTGTCGTTCATGTATATCTCATAACCATACCCCCTTATCCTGCTCCTCAAAGCTGGATGCATGCCATACAGAGCATCAAGATTTCCCGCTGCAACGAGAATGAAATCACAGGGAACCGGCTCCGTTCTAACCATAGCACCGCTGCTTCTCTCACTCTGCCCGGTTATCGGAAACTTTTTCTCTTGAAGGGCTGTCAGAATTTTTTGCTGTGATTCAATGGTCAAGGTGTTTATCTCATCGATGTAGAGGACTCCCTTATGGGCTCTATGTATTGCTCCTGCCTCAACTCTCTCATGAGCCGGAGTTTCAAGTCCACCAGACTGGAAGGGATCATGTCTAACATCACCAAACAGCGCTCCAGCATGTGCACCCGTTGCATCCTCGAATGGAGCTGTCTCTTTATCTGAGTTGTTAACTAGGAGTTTTGGCACGTTTCTCTCCTCTCTTGGCATCATGTATCTTGCAAGCATGAAGATCATGACAGCAGCTATTATTCCCCAGAGCATCTGGTTCTGGAGAAAGGAGTATGCTATGACAAAGAGAACAATTGTGAAGAGGAACATGTTTCTAGCCTGTTCCTTTTTCATCGCCTCTTCCTTGTAAGCCTCAACTATTTCTTTTCCCTTTCCTGCTGGAACAGTTCTAATTTTTGGCTGATTTGGATCCTCCGGATTTGGATAGACAAGGATGTCCTCAAGCTCCTCCTTTGGCAAAAGCTCCGCCATGGCTTTGGCAAGCATGGACTTGCCAGTTCCAGGTGAGCCGATTAGCATTACATGTCTTTTCTGTATTGCAGCTTTTTTTATTGCCTCAACAGCATGATCCTGTCCAATAACTTGATCTATTAGCTTCTTAGGTACCTCAATTTCCTTTGTTGTCTTAAATTTGAGGTTTCCCACAAGTTCATCAATGCTCTCGTCCATTTGCATCAAATTGCCAAAATGGTATTTATATACTTATCCAACTCCATTTCCTTTCAAACATCTTTCAACTCCATCTCCTCTCTGATCCTTTTATAAAATTCAAGAAGAAATCTGTGCCTTTTTTCAGCAATTTTCCTTGCAGTCTCAGTATGGAGGAGGTCTTTGAGCCTCAGAAGTTTGGTTTCGAAATGCATGATAACATCTTCAATGCTCAAACCCCTTTCTCCAGCATACATGAAAGCTCTAGCTATACCTATAGCCCCTATTGCATCAAGCCTGTCTGCATCACTCAGTATCTTAGCCTCTAACGTCTCCGGTTTCTTGTCTTCTGAAAAGGAATGGGTGGAAATGCAGTGATAAACTCTTTCGATAAAATGCCTCTCAAATCCATTCTCTTCAAGTATTTTCCTTGCTTTCTCTGCAGATCTTAATGCATGATCTTCTTTTTCTCTTTCAACATCATGGAGCTCAGCTGACACTTCTAGGACTTTGAGGTCAGCATTCTCCTTTTCCCCTATCATGAGCGCAATTCTCTTAACTCTACTAACATGATCATCATCGTGTGGCATATGCAAACCTCCAAACCTAATTCTTGAGGCTTATTTCAGGATTTCCTGGTGTATTTTCTCTGCAATTGAATTTAAAGTTATGTCCACAAGATTTTTAAACAGATTTTTAATCCAAAAGGATTGATCCCGCCTTAGCTCAGTGGTAGAGCGCGGGACTGTAGTCTGCCCTGTCCCCACA
The DNA here is from genome assembly GCA_015523645.1 of Geoglobus sp. Lineage (GTDB taxonomy): Archaea > Halobacteriota > Archaeoglobi > Archaeoglobales > Archaeoglobaceae > Geoglobus. The sequence continues at coordinate 2,965 of WAJY01000215.1, forward strand.
GGGGGGCAGAAATCCCGTGGTCCCCGGTTCAAATCCGGGAGGCGGGATCATTTCTTCTGTTTCTACATCTTCTCATAATTTCCAGATAAGATGTACACCTATAAGCTTTTTACCTCCTCATCCTCTCTTCTTATCTGTCCCTCAGCCACTTCAAGCTGGAATTTTATCGGAGAGTACATTTTTATCTCAACCATGCTTTCAAATCTGTGTTTCTCCTTCTATCTGCTTAAAACCTCTGTTGCTACTTCTGTCACTCATCCACATTCGAGCTTTTCAGCGAGCCTGATGACAAAGGTCGTATTGTCAGAGCCAGATGGACTTGCGAAGCTGATGGAGCTTCTCTGCCTCATCTGGCATTTCTGCTCTCACCTCCTTTCATTGTTTCCACAATGTAGACAATAGCGAGAATTTCTGATGGTTCTCTTTGTTTTGCTGTCTCTGGAAGAGAATTCAGCCAGTCTATGAGTTTTTCCTTGGATGTGATTCCTACCAGATAGGGTTTTCTCTCAACCGCAATCATGATTGAAAAAAGGAAAGAAAAAGCTTATATCTGTAGAGAGCAGATTGAAAGTCATGAGAGGGATTAGAACCAAAAATAGAAGAGCCACGGGCGGGATTTGAACCCGCGACCTCGTGCTTACCAAGCACGCGCTCTACCTGCTGAGCTACCGTGGCTTGTTATAGTGGTATGGCTTAG
>WAJY01000216.1 GCA_015523645.1 Geoglobus sp.
CCTTCTCCTTCTTGCCATCAGGTGGTGCAGTTGTTGGTACACTAGCATCCCACTTTCCTATCACACCTTTTCTGTAAAGCTCTTCTATCTCCTCCTCTGAAATACCAAGAAGCCTCATAAAAACATGCTCATTGTCAAAGCCAACAGGTCTCATGCTCCATCTTATACTTCCTGGAGTTTTGCTGAGATGCAGGGCGAATGGATAGCACAGCCCCTCATAAAGCGGATCGAAGTATTTCCAAACAGCCCTTCTCTCATTGTAGTGCTCACTTGAGTGAATCTTTGCCGAGCTCATAACCTCTGCAACTGCGAACCCATTCTCAAATCCTGACCTTAAAAGTTCCTCTACCTTTCTCCCTAAAGCCCAAGATTCTATGGCGTCATAAATCTTGCCAGCATTCTCAATTCTCTTCCCATAATCTATGAAATCCAGAAGGTCTTCTCTTTCCATTGCATTGCACAAACCCCTGTATTCATCCTCTCTGAAAGCTGCAATTGCAACAAAACCATCCTTGCATTTTACAATGCATGACGGAACAACAGCTGGGTCTCTGTTACCATATCTTCTTCTATTCTGGTTTTTCGCTGCTATATAGATCCAAGTCCAGTCCATGACTCTTAGCAGAACCTCTGCCTGACTCATGTCGATGAACTGACCTTTTCCACTTCTGTTTCTCCAGAAAAGAGAAACTAGTGTTGTGAAGGCTGCAACTGTACCGCTGAGAAAGTCTCCGATCCAAGCCTGAGACTTGACAGGCATTGCCTCTTCAAAGCCTGTTATTTCAGCTAAGCCTGTAATACCTTGAGCATACGCATCGTAGCTCGGTCTTTCCCAAAGCTCTCCCCAGTTTCCAAAACCCTGCATGCTCACGTAGATAAGCCTTGGATTTATCTTGCTTAGCTGTCTGTAGCCTATACCCCACCTGTCGAATGTTCCCGGTTTGAAGTTCTCCATGAGAACATCGCATTTGGCAGCAAGACTCCTTACAAGCTCTCTCCCATCCTCCTTCCTCATGTCTATAGCTACATAGTACTTGTTTGCATTGCAGCACATCATTCCAGGAGATAGATTCCTTGGAAAAATACCGCCAGGTGACACCAGCCTTATCAGCGTATCACCGCTTCCCGGAATCTCAACGTGTATTACCTCTGCTCCAAGCTGTGCAAGAAGTGTTGCAGCCCATGGTCCATAGATTATTCGGGTTATGTCCAAAACTCTAATTCCATCAAGAGCACTTTTTCTCATGTTTAATTATTTTAAATCCGGATCTTTTAACATTTTCGAATTTGGCTGGGATGAAAACATGGGCTCATCTTTTCTCCGGAATCAGAGAGCTGAGCCATCCTATGTAATCTGAAATTGACCTTGTCTGTATCCAGACTTTTCCCCTTCCCCTAAATTTAGCGACAAGCCCCTCTCCACTCAGAATTGTTGCCTTCAGCCCACCTGCCCTTGAAACCGTGAAATCAAGGGTGTCCTCAAATGCAACTATATGTCCAGTATCAACAACCATCTCCCCATCAACCTCCAGCTCTTCTATTCCTCCAAAGGAAGAGAGAAAAACATCTCCGGAACCTGTGATTTTCAGGAGTATCAATCCCTCGCCTGCAAAGAACGTCTTTGCTCCACCCCATTTTGCTGAAATATTAACATCAGACGTGCCTGCAAGAAATGCACCGCTTTGGGCGTACAATGTTGTTTTTAATTCTATTGGTATTATGTCACCTTGATATGGTGGTGCAAGCCCCAGTACAGAATTGCTTCTTTCGGCAACAAACCTGTTAACAAAGAAGGACTCCCCGCCGATCACCCTTTTAAGCCCACCAAACAAGCCACCTTTTGCCTCTGTTTTCAGCTTGACACCATCCATGAAAACCATAGCCCCGGTTTCCGCAACAATCTCCTCTCCAGCATCAAGTGTCAGCTTTAAAAGAGAATAGCTAGGCTTTGATAGTATTTCGTATCTCATGAAGTTAGTCGGATAATCAATATTTTAATTTATCTGAATCACTATTGCTATGGAACTGGCTGAGATAATGTCCAAATTGAGGGAAAAGTATCACAGCATTGATGCAAAGTCTGGTGAGCTTTTCCTTCTTGCTGTTCTTTTTGAGGAAGTGGGAGAGCTTGCAGAGGTTGTTAGAAAAAGAGATGTTGAAGGCATTGAGGAAGAGCTGACAGATGTCCTTTTCATGACTCTAAGTCTGGCTAATCTCTTTGGCTTGGATGTTGAGAAGAGGCTTGTGGAAAAGTATTTGGAGAGAGATCCATCTTCAGACTGGGATCTTCCTTCTTAGTCTCTCAATAACCTTCCTCTTCTTCTCAATCGCTTTTTCAAATGCTATGTCAATCTGTTTTACCATCTCTCTATAATCCTCAGGCTTCTCTTCGCCAACAATCTTTTTTATCGGTGTGTAAGCAGCCTCTCTAAATTTCGGCTTTAGTGGCTCGATTTTCCCCCCTTCGATGGAAAAAACCCCTTCACCTTTTTCAACCCATCCAACAACATCAGCCTCAACTCCAGCAGACTGTATTGTTTCCAGAACACTTTCTGCAACTCTTTCGGGACAAATGATCATCAAAGAATCTATTGATACTCCAAGAAAGTCAATCTGAAGTTCATCAAGCATCTTCAGAACTCTGCTATTCACGAGCTTTCTAATTCTTTCTGTGTCAAAGTAGAGGGCACAACCACAGGCTTTAGCTATCTCCTGCGCATCTCCCCTAACTCCACCGTTTGTCACATCTGACATTGAGTGTATCTCCTTAATCCATTCTGAGCTTATAAGAGCTTTTGCAGCAAATATGAAGTCAAGATTTATTGTTTCTTCAACTATGTCATGCCTTCCGTAGTAGATTGCTGTTGTAGCTATTGTCCCTCCCCCTGCTCCACTGGTCATTATTATTGCATCTCCCTTTCTCGCATTCTTTCTGGGTGTTATATGCTTCGAAACGCCAACACATCCAACTGCACCTGTCATCCTCTCTCCAATCACCATGTCTCCCCCTATTCGCAATGTGCTTCCAGCTATGAGTGGTGTGTCTGCAAGCTCTCCAACAGCTGTTATTCCAGCAAGATGATCGAATATCTTTGAAACGTCGCCATCATCTGCTATATGTATGTCTGAAAACAAGGCAACCGGCATAGCACCCATAACAAGGACGTCGCGCATTGCAGCCCTCGCAACATGAAATCCCGCAATAAATGGAAACTCGCTTAGCCTTGAATGTATTCCATCAATGGAAACGGAGATGTAGTAATCTCCTATCTTGACAACACCGGCATCATCAAGATCCCTCGAGCTTATGACAGCATTACCGCACATCTCAGCTATTTTGGAATGGACGTAGAAGTCTCCAATTCCCCTGCTTCCAACACCGAATTTCCCCATCGTAACCCCTGATTTGTAGTAATCGAGAAAATACATTTTCTTCGAATATGCATTTCTCACCTCAAAAACCACAGCCTCTGCAAGCTTTTTCGCGTAATTTTTATCTACATCTTTGAAATCCAAAATCCTCTCTGTAAGCTTTTCCACAACCATGGGATCATCTATGTGTTTTCTTACATAACCTTCAATGTCCATTTCCATCACCTCTGCAGAACTATCAGCCCAATGACTATCAGTGTTGTTCCAAAAAATACCTTGCCCAAGTCAAAGCTCTCCCTCAGTATTAGAGCTGAGAAAAATATTGTGAAGAGAGGATAGATAGATGTTATTGGCACAGTCCTTGCAGCTCCCATTTTTTGAAGTGCCATGAAATAAACAATCATAGCAATTCCTCCAGCTATTGAACCGGCTATGAGGAGAAGGATCATCGATTTAAAATTGAACTCTCCACTCCTCAAACTTCCAGTCAGTATGACGGCAATGCTCATGGTTGTTATTGCTCCGATTGATCTGACTAGATTGGCTGTGTATATTGACATCCCCTGAGATATAGCAGTTTTGTCCAGTATTGGGACAAATCCCCACATCAAAGCTGAAAGCAGTGCAAGTATAACGCCATTCATAACAATCTCCTCCTGAACTCATACATGAATATTGCCAATGCATTGGATACATTCAGACTATCAATCTCACCGTATTTTCTGATGGAGACAATCTCATCGCACTGCTTTTTAACAGGGTTAGAGACACCTCTGTCTTCTCCACCTCCAACTATGGCTAGTGGTGGGTTCAGATGAGCCTCATGAATTGGTTTGCCCTCTGTTTCTGCACAAACTCTATGAAATCCCATTTTCTTCAAAAGCTTGAGTGTGTTTGCAAGATTCGTCACTCTAGAAACCTTTGCATGGATTGCACTTCCAGCAGATGCTCTGATTACTCCCTCGCTTATCTGTGCGCTTCTCCTCTTCGGAATTATCACACCAGAACATCCAAAAAACACAGCACTTCTCAAAATTGTGCCAAGATTTTGCACATCCTGGATTGAATCTAGGAGGAGAAGGAATCCTCTATCTTTAAGTGCATTCTCAATCAAAACATCTAGCTCAACATACCTGAGTGGAGAGATGTCTGCCTCAATGTTCGAGTCTAACTTTTTAACAGAATAAACAGGAATGCCTATCTTCTTTGCCCTTGAAACTATTTCTGCTACCCTTTTAGATTTATATCCAGCTTTTATGTAAATCTTGTTAACCTTTCCCGCTTTTAATGCTTCGTCAACACCATTTACTCCCCTTATTCGCATGAAATCTTTGTTAACCAATGACTATATATCCTTTAGTCCCCTTTCCAAGTATATTCTTTTGGAGCCCTTTTTCATCTCCTCTATAAGCTTCAAAACAAACTCAGCAACATCATTTTCATTAATACTGTTCAGTTCAAACCAGCGGCATTCCTCGGCATCGCTCGACGGAGTTGGTATGCCATAAAGCTCTGAGTAGAAGTCAACTATAACGTAGTGATACTCAACCTCTCCCCTCTCATCCAGAAAAATTTCTTCGGTTACAAAGGCAACATCTCCAACCTCAATTTCCGAGTTAAGCTCCTCCTTAATCTCTCTCCTAAGAGCCTCTATCAGTGTTTCCCCTCTCCTCACAAGCCCCCCTGGAATTGACCACTTTCCCTTGTTTGGCTCTTTTGCCCTCTTTACTAGCAGAATTTTTCCATTCTTGATTATAACAGCTCCAACACCGATCAGGGGTCTTTCAGGATATCTCCTCATCAAACCACCGTTGCTAGAGCCAATGCCCTTGCAAAACCCTCAGCACTCTGACTTCTGCTTGTATCCACAATTGTGTATGGCACACCACCAAAAACGGCTCCATATTCTTTACCATGTCCCAGATAACAGAGGCTTCTGAAGATCAGATTCCCAGAGATTCCATCTGGTGCTATGATTATGCCCTCTTCAATCGCATCTTCAAGCCTTATCTCATAATTTTTCCCGCCTGAGAGTTTTGCTATTAGCTCTGCATAAGCCAGAGTTTCATCCACTCTTGCATCCCTCCCCACATCCCCGTATCTCCCTCCAGAAAGTATTGCTACACCTTCTTTAATTCCCAGTTTTTTCGCAATTTTTTTTGCAAGCTCGATCATCCTAAGCTTCTCCTCTACGCTTTTTCCCTCATCAACACCGACTGGAGCAAGAAGAAAAAGCTGTTTTCTTGGCGTTTCTAGAAGAGCAACTCTGAAGGGTTTGTGCTTCTCTCTGAGCAATTTCAAAAAAACGCTTGCTCTTGCCGTTCCTCTAACGACAGCCTCAACTTCTCCATTTTCAACCATTTCTATCATTCTTCTCTCCGTGTTCTCTCCTTCATCAACAATCTCAACTTCGCAGAATTCTTCAGCAAGCCGAACAGCCTCTCTAATTCTCTTCTCACTTGAAACATTTTGTTTGTACAATCCGATTGCGATTCTTTTTCTTCTCAATTTTCTGAGTATTTTTTCATTTAAGTAAATCATAGGCTTTTCACCTTTCCCATAATTCCATCAAAGATGTATTCAACACTTATGCCTGCAAGAAGTATTGCCATAATTCTGGCTATTATGTCTGAACCACTTTTTCCAAGAATCCTGATTATTGTGAGAGAGTACATGTGTGTTAACCTCACAACAAGATAAACAAGGGCAATTGCAAGAATTATTAGCAATTTTCCAATGAGATCTGTAGATGACGAAAGAACAACAACAGCGGTTATCGCTCCTGGACCGCTGTATAGTGGTAAGGCGAGAGGGAAGATTGCAATAGAATCTGCTTCTGCACTCATCTTACTTCTCTCCTCATAAAACTCCCTTGACTTTCTTCCAAAAAGTATGTCGACTGAGATAATGAGAAGCATCAATCCACCTGCAATCTTCAAACCTTCAATGGAGATTGAAAAGAAGTCCATTATAGCCCAGCCTGCAAAAACAAAGACGATGAGGATTAGCGATGCTATAAGCGTGGCTTTCTTTGATATTCTGTCTATCAGATCTTTTTCTAAGCCCTCGGTTAGAGCAATAAAGGTTGGTATGTTGCCTGGAGGGTCTACTATTATGAAGAGCGTTGTTAGGGCGGTGAAAAAGAAGCTAGTGTAATCACTCATTCACTTTCCTCGCCATGTTTACATTTTCAAGCAATTTAACCGCATGCTCCTGTTTTGGAAAGCTGAACAATCCACAATCAGGACCGATATACCTCAATCTTTCATCAAACATCTCCACAGCCTTTTTCAGCCTTTTACGAATCACATCCTTGCTCTCTATCTCATCTATCGCATTCAAAATACCCTCATCATCTCCCCACACGTTTGTGTTGTGAATTGAGTTGTATTCTGCGATTATTCCGTCTATGTCACTTCTGGCAATCCCAATCCTGATGAATTTTTCATAACTTTCAAGTTCTTCAGCATCAACAGCCTCCATGGCTTTCTCATCTTTTGCAGTCTCTATGCCTATGACATCTATGCTCTCAACCTCAAGTAATTCTGTGTAGAAGAGGGGAGAGTGGAGGTGTATCTGGACATCATTCTTAAAGCTCACCTTTTCATAAGCCATATCAATTTGATCTCGTGATGGCTGGAGATCAGGGTTTGTTCCCAAGCTTGGTTCGTCAAGACTAACACACCCAACCTTCTTTGCATCCAGGTTCTGAATAAACCTTCCAACAGACTTTGCTATTCTTTCTAGCAGGTCGTCGTATATAACCGTTCCAAATTCCTGATAGTAAAGCTCAAAAGGACCTGTTATGCAAGCTCTCATTGCATCAATTTCCATTCCCAGCAAGGCATCAACCTCCCTTATTCTTGCATGCCTCTTCTTGATAACATAAACATCTTCCTGCAGTTCTTCATCCTTTATGAGATCAAGAAACATCGTGTTCATGTCTCTGAACTGTGGGTAGTTTGGCAGATCGACCCCAGCCTTAATCTTCATCATGAATGCCCTCTTTACCATCTCCTCATACTCTTTACTATCAACGTTTTTTTCAACCCACTCTCTGTCTATACCCTCTGGAAGCGGAAAACTTCCTATGTCATCAAATATCATTGCTCTCCCTCTTTTCTGCTTTTTATGTCCATGATTATTGCCCAAGAGGTTTTAGCTTTAACGCTTTCCTCATCAAGATCTATTGTATCTTCAGAATTCCATACACTTTCAAAGAATCTCTTTCCAGCCTTTGCAAGCTCTGGATTCTCAGCATAAATTCCGATCTCATAATTTTCATAGAGACCTGTCTGAGAGAGGTTTGCGGTTGTTACAAGTATCTCCCTCTCATCAACTATCAGCATTTTTGCATGGATGTTGTCATTGAGCCTAACACTTCCTCTTGGAAACATCTCAAGAAATCTTTTCAGGGTGAAAAACTGCTTTCTGTCCTCCTCAACATCCTCTATACTCCTGAAAACCTCTCTCTTGTAACTGGGCCATGTGATTATCCTGAATTTTACATTTTTGCTAATTAACGGCTGGAGTTCTGCTGTAAGCCAGTCCGTGTAGTAGATGTGAGGAGAGGTTATGAGAATTTCCTTTTCTGCATGCTGAATCATTTCTTTCATCTTTGCAAGCAGATTTCCACTCCAAGGGGGATTGTTTATGATTGCATGACTTTTCAACCTCCTCTCAATTCTGAAGGTGTAGAAGAGAAGGAGGGCAAAGGCTACAAGAGTGGCAGCTGCTCCGAGGATGTTGAGGAGAAAGAAGTTCGGAACCTCTGTGAATGATACATAAACATTAACCTGATCCGGGGGATTGATATACTCCCACTCCAGAGAGTCAATTCTGTTTAGGGATTTGTAGGTGAATTTGGTGTTTGATGACGTGCTTAATATGTTGTAATTTTTGAAAATGCTGTCTGGGAACTTGAGAGAGATCTTGAATGCCTCAACATGGAACCCCTCTTTTCTGAAGTAAGATGGAAACTCAAATACCCTGAATGAATAAACTCCCTCTCCAAGATTATCGAGCGGTTTCGATATCTCCCTTGTAATTCTAATATGATACTCTTCGAATGGTGTTAGAGTTTTTCTCACCTGAATGAGGTAATATTCCCTCCCCTCCTCATCGCTAACCTCAGAAACTTTGACATAACCTTCTGGCAGATCTTTAACCTCAACTATCTTGGCATTCTCAGATTTGGGTATTGGCAGCGTGAAATCAAGAACCTGAATTTGATTCTCGTTGATATTTTTAAACCTGAGATAAAAAACATCCCTCATTTCATTCAGAGACAGCATCTTGTAGTTTATCTCAGCATTTACAGATATGTTTTGGGCTTTAGCAGTGCATACCAGCACGAACAATGAAAGCATTATCAAAGCCTTTACTCTCACAACTGGACATCAATCTCAGATTTTTAAATTTTTATATGCCATGGCAACAGTAATTGCAGGTATAGTTGGAAGGTGGTTTCAAGCCTTTTTTTGCGTGACATTCAATGCAATCAGAAATGTTGTACCTTGAGTTGTTTAACTCAATCTTGGGAATCTCGGTGAAATTGCCAAGATATTCAACCATTTTCATCACCTGATACTTGCCAATGAAGACTCTAAAGTTGTTGTTCTCCTCGACAACAGCTGTTGGAGTTCCAAAGAAGCCAGTTTTCTTTTTCACAGCAATTGCAATTGATTTGCTCTTGTTTGAGCAGTCCTTGAAGTGCTCTACATTGCACATGACAAAATCTATCTCAGTGTTGTTTACCAGATAGTTTATGAGTGGTTCGACAGCCTAGCAATTCGGACATCTCGGATGGTAAAAGTAGTATATCCTAACACTTTCCCGATCCTCTTTCTTCACTCCGCTGCATCCAAGTATGAGAGAGCTAGAAAAAATTTATCACTAGAGGTGTGAAAGAATCAGCAAATGAAGAAAATTGAAATGGACTTGCTCTCCTACGTCATTGTGATCCTAATGCTGTCAGTAATTCTCGTAATGGAGGAGCTTATTTTCCTTGCTCTCATCCCACTTCTACTCTATCTTTTCCCCAGCTTTTTAAGGGTTAGTGTTCTAAGATACAATCTGAGTGAGATCACGTATGTGGGTGACGAATTTCATCTGAATGCTGAGCTAAAAGCAATAGGGTTTGGTTATATTGAAATAGAGCATGATGTGGATGGTGTTATCGTCACATCTGGAGTAAACAGAACAGGTGGGTTTGTTCCTTTTTTCAGGAGGTTCAACCTTAGATATGGAGGGAAGGTTACAAAAAGGGGGGTGATAAACTTTGGCATATTCAAGCTCAAAGAAGAGGATGTTTTTCTCTTGAAAACATCCTACAAAAAAATTGATCTTGGCATTTCAAAGGAGATAAGGGTTAGGGTGATGAGGATAAGGAAGGTAAAGTCAAGAAGAATCAGGACAAGAGAAACTCTACCTGACATAGACATATCCAGAATAGGTGTTCCGGGAACCGATTTCAGAGAAATCAGGGATTACAAGATCGGTGATCCTTTAAAATTCATAAACTGGAAGGCAACTGCAAGAAAAGGAAAGCTGCTGACCAATGAGTTCGAAGTTGAGGGGAAGAGAGCAGTATGGTTCTTTGTAAACACATCAG
>WAJY01000217.1 GCA_015523645.1 Geoglobus sp.
CATATCCCCAGAGGCTTTGGCAGGTGGAAACATCGCTCTCATTGAGGATGGAGATGTGATCGAGATAAACATTCCAGAAAGGAAGCTGAACGTCAAGCTGAGCGAGGATGAGCTGGTTGAGAGGAGGGAGAGGTGGAAACCGAGGGAGATAAAGCATAAGGGCTATCTTGCGAAATACTCAAAGCTTGTTAGCGGAGCTGAAGAGGGAGCTGTGCTGAAATAACCTAATTTTTTTCTTGAAATAGCTGAATGGGTGTAGAAGTTGTGACTTCATAAAGATTCTCAAGGAATCAATTAAGTATGGAAGTTGTATGATGAGATTGCTGAGCATATTTTTATGGCTGAAGTATTTTCCAGCTTTTCTGAGGGGATTGAAATTGTAGTTAACAGCATGATTTTTATTTCATGGCTGATCACAAAAAATCATGAACCTTGTAGATACCCATATACATTCAGAAGGTAGGAGTGTGGAGGATCTGAGGTTTATGGCAGATAATGGAATATCGAAAGCCATAACCTGTGCCTTCTATCCAATAAAGCCAAGGTTTCCTGAGACACTCATGGATCTTTTCAGAAAGCTCACCGAATACGAGCCGGAAAGAGCTGAAAAAGCAGGAATGAAACTCTATTCTGCAGTTGGGATTCATCCGAGATGCATTCCAGAAAATTGGATGAAAGTTCTTGATTTCATTGCAGAGTATTCAGGATACACAGCCATAGGTGAGATAGGGCTTGAAAATGCTGGTGATGAGGAGAAAGAGGTTTTGATGGCTCAGCTGAAGCTGGCAAAAAAGCTCGACATTCCCTGCATAATTCACACACCGAAAAAGAACAAGAAACCAATTCTCGAAAAAACAATAGAAATTCTGGAAAGAATCTCCTTTCCTGAGGATCTTGCATTGATAGACCACGTTTCTGTAGATACTGTAGAAATCGTTCTTAACAAAGAATACTGGGCAGGAATAACAATTCAGCCCGGAAAGCTATCTGTTGAGGAGGCGTTGAGCATTATCGACGAATATGGAGACGAAAGGCTCATAGCAAACAGCGATGCAGGATTCAGCGAGTCTGATACGCTTGCGGTAAAAAAGCTGTATGAAGAGTGCAAAAATGAGGATGTAACCAGAAAAAATGCTGAGAAGTTTTTTAGTATCTAGCTTCATGGCTCTAAAGGCAAGGGGATAAGAGAAAAGGTTTGTTATGTTAACAGCCAGAAAGATGATGATTTCAAAAACGGCTATTAAACTTTAAATAAATTCTCCTATCTCCTCAACCTTTTTTAAATGCTCTTCCTTGGCTTTCAATATCGTTTCGATCGTTTCAAGAATTTTCTCCGCCTTTTCCCTATCCATGAAGCTCTCAAGATTAAAGCTTTTGAGATCGTTGTAAAAGAATTCGTAGAAGTCCTTTATTACTGTGATGCTTTCCCTCAGAATAGCCATCTTCTGGGTGGTGAACATCTCCTCAAACACATTTAACTCATTTCTCCTTATGTCCTCAGGTATTTCACCCTTAAAGGATCTTAGGCAGTCAACAAGCAGGAATTCGTGATAGTAGGTATCTCTAATTATCTCATAAATTAGCTTTCTCCTCTCCTTTGACTCCTCAACAACAAACAACTTTGAGAGCTTTCTGAGCAGATTTCTTTCGATTGTTATACCATCCTTTAAAATGTTTGTCAGAACTTCGATATTGAACACGAGCATGGGATACGCTATATCGGTATCCGATTTAATATTTTTGCCTACATTCTTCACCTTCCACTAACCAAGTTATCTCTTGCAGATGTATATCCTCCTGGTCAGATTCTTGTGCAGTCTCTGCAACAGCTTGTATTCAATCACAAAACTTTCCTGAATGCAATCATCAACATCAAGGTTTGTCAGAAAAATCAATCTTCTATCAGGCTTCAAAACTCTTTCAAACTCATCAAAAGACCTCGTGTAAAGCTCTTCAATTCTGCCTAGACTTCTTGTAGATTGAAGATAAGGGAAGTCTGTTGTTATTCCATCAACACTGCAATCCTCAATCGGCATGTTTTTGACATCACCCACAACCACATTCCTAGGCAAACCGTAATGCATTAGATTAGTCTTGCATCCCTCGGCAATCTCTCTGTAGGCTTCTATGCCGAGGTAGTCAAGGTTCATCAATCCAGCCTCAACAAGAAATGTTCCTGTCCCACACATCGGATCCAGAACGATTCCATTTTTTATGCATAGAGCATTTACGAGACTTCTTGCCATCCTTGGTAACAAGGCTCCAGGTCTAAAGAACGGTTTCAGATCAGGTCTCCTTAAAAGAAACTGCTTTTTATCGGTTTTATGCAGAAGAATTCCTGCATGAATTCTTTTTGAGAGATAAACTCTTATGATGAAATCCGGTTTTGAAACACTAATTCTTGCTCCCCTTCTCCAGAGAATTGATCCCAACTCTCTTTCCAGTTTTGAGGAATCAGCCTTTTTCCTTCCTATGTTTCTGGCTCTCACACAAACCTTTCCTGAAGGAAGTGACACCTCTCTAAACCCCTTCCTCAGCTCCTCAACACTTTCACATGAAAAAAGGTGTTTTGAGACTTCATGCACCATTGCAAGCCTGTTGAAATGCTGTTCAATCTCTCTATCACATTCACCCAGGGCTATTTGTGTATCAAAGCTTAAAACTCTTCCACCAAAACATCTCAAAAAACTCTCAACTTCTATTCTTCCCAGCTCCTCAAATTCTCCGCTGATAAAAAAAAGATAGCTCATTCCCTCATTTCCTTGATTTTTTCCGCCAGCCTTATCATAAGCTCTGTTTTTTTCATCTTTTTCTCAACTCTGACTCTCCCTCCCTCCTCCCACCAGCACCTCGGATATCTCTTCTTCTCAACCTCATATCTCAATCCAAGTTTTTCACAGGCTTTTGCAAGCTCATCAATTCTGACATTTGGTATGGAAAATCTTTTGGGTATTCTTCTTCCCCCACTCCTGCTCTTTTTTCTGTCTAGGTTTACAGTCCATATCACATAGCTATCTTCTTCTCCTCCTAAGCTCATCGTAAACTTCCTCCAGCCTTATTTCCAGCTTTGATAACAGAACGAGAAGGTGGTAGAGCAGATCAGCTGATTCGTAGATGATCTGATCCCTTTTCCCGTCCTTAACGGAAAGAATTAGCTCAACTGCCTCTTCTCCAAATTTCTCAAGTATCCCATTCAACCCCTTTTCCCCATACATTAGGCTGGCAGTGTATGATCCCTGTTTCGGGTTTCTCTTCCTGTCCTCAATAATCTGGAATAGCTCTTCAAGCATAAGTCATCACTTCGAATTTTTGAATGTAATCTCAACCAATGGATGAGGTGTATCCTCAATAACCTGAATGTCCCTTATTGATCTTATTCTCTTCTTCCTCACAAGCTTCTCCATGCCAAGCTCAACATCCTTGGGAACCTCAAGCACGTATGCATCAAGCTTGTCAACTCCAATTTTTTTTGCCGCAACAACTCTATGATGCCCATCAACTAGATAGAAGTGCTCCCCCTTCTTTATAACCACAATTGGTTCTGCAAGACCTCTTTTGAGCTCGTATATCCTTCCCCTAAGCTCATCTGCATAAACCTTTGTCTGGGTTGGAAGCAGTCTGTCAACGTCTATCCTCTGATTTTTCACCTCCACCTTTGTATTGTGGACTTTCTCAATCGTTTCCTTGAGCTTTAAAACCTTCACTGGATCTGCTCTTTCAATCTGACTTCTTATAACATCAGTGTTGGTGATTATCCCCTTTATCTTTCCCTTCTCATCAACCACGGGAAGCTTTGAATGTCCAGTACGAAACATAACCCTTGCAGCATCCTTCAAGTCCATGTACTCCCTAGCAACATACAAGGATTTTGTCATGACATCTGAGATCTTGGTATCCAGGTCTTTCTTCAGAAGATCCATTGAGGATACATAACCAACAAGCTTGCCATCATTGTCAACAACAGGAAATCCATCATGTCCTGTTTTCTCAATTATCCTTATTGCATCTCTCACAGTATCCTTCGGGTTTAGGGTTATCACGTTTTTTGTCATGTAGTCTGAAACCTTCTGTTTCACGAGATGATATAAGAAAAAGAGGAGTATATTTAATTTCTCATACTCATGAAACCAATGCTGTATCTGAGGAAACAAGAGTTGCCATCTCAACTTCTGCAAATCTCCTCAGGAAGTCCTCAATCTCAGGAGTGCTGATCTTTTCAAGATCTTTCAGGAAGGGATACGACACTGGATAGTAGAGTAGCTCCGCTTCTACTCTGTAAGGTCCTTCATGACCTGAAACATCAATGAGATAGCTGACAACATCCTCACTATCCTTGAAGCCTGGATCAGTAATGGCTTTACCCTTGACTGAAACATCAGGTTTCGCACTTTCAATGTCAAACCCTTTTGGAGGGATGCGGTTGTCCTTTATGTAGTCTGCAGCTCTCAGAAGTGTCTGCGTCACTTTCCCATTGACATCAACCATGACAGCCTCGTAAATTTGGACATCATCTTCCTTTGTTATGACGTCGTGGTGCGGCTCGTATGGAGAGTCCTCTCCGACAATTCTTCCATTCTCAGCTCTCCCTGACTCAAAAACAACGTTTTTTCCATCTGTGACCTTGAGATGTATCCATACTCTTCTTGATGGAAATCCTGTCGGGAATTTGTAGCAAGCGTTGTTTTCAACCTTCAAATCAACATTCAGCTTATCTCCATTTTTATCTGCTGAAATGATTTTGATTCTTATGAAAGATCCGAACATCTCCCTAGCCTTTATCGCACATCTTTTGCTCCATAAGCTCGAGCATCTGAACATTTGCCCCTGCAAATACATGCCTGAAAAAAGGAGACTTCTCAGGCAGGTTTGGAAGTTTTGTTGATACCTTTACATTTGAACTCTGGGGCATGTGACATCCTGCACACTCCTCCTCAATCACATCCTTTAATTCCTGAAATTTTGCATCTCAGAGCTTACCTTTGCCCTCCAGTATGGGTCTTTTGATGCATGAGCCATCATGCTCTGGCTCAATTCGGAGAGTATTGAAACGTCATTTCCAGAGCGATCTCTGAGACTGTCATGACAAAAGCAGGAAGATGTGTGTGCAAACATCTCTATCTTCTTTCCTGAAGGAG
>WAJY01000218.1 GCA_015523645.1 Geoglobus sp.
AGTCTTTTAAGGGAGGTGGATCTGTGAAGCCTGTTGGACTTGTGAAAGGACCGGCAGAAAGTCCGTATTCCTTCAAATTCATCACTCCTGACTATAAAAAACTCAAAATAGGTGAATTTGTTTACTATCTTGTGGATGGTAAGAAGGTTCTAGCCAGAATCTCAAAAAGAAGTCCTCTCAGGCAGTATCCGGATATATACCTCTCAAATCCTTCTGTTGAGCCTGAAAAGATTCTTTCGATCATAGGAGTTAGCAGGAAGGAGTTCGATCTGTATGAGTTAAAGGCTACAATTTTAGGCTACTATGATGAGAAGTTTGGTTTTGTCAATCCAAGAATTCCTCCAAAATCTGGAATGCCTGTTTATCTTGCAGAGAGGGATGTTATTGAGACAGCATTGGTGAAAAAGAAGATGGGTGATGTTGGGAGCTTGCACATAGGCTATCTATTGAATAGAGAGGAGGACATACCTGTGACAATTGATACTGCTTTAACTGTAAGCGAACACCTTGCAATTCTTGCAGGAACTGGAAGCGGGAAGAGCTATCTTGCAGGTGTGATAATTGAGGAATTGTTGAAGCCATACAACAGAGCCAGCGTTCTTGTTTTTGACCCCCATGGAGAGTATCACACGCTGAAGGAGCTTGAAAAACATGCTCAGTTCAGGGATGGAGAGTATAGGGCTAGGGTGAGGATATATGGGAGGGATGAGATAAAGCTGAGATTGAGTGAGCTTGAATATGATGAGCTCATAAACCTCTTGCCAAGGCTTACAGAAAAAATGGAGGCGATGCTAAACAGGATTTATAGAGAGTTGAGTGAAAAAGGACACTTTACGGTAGAGGATCTTGAAAAGAAAATTGAAGAATTGAGGGAAAGGGAGGAGCTGACAGCAAATGCCTTGCTTTGGAGAATAAGGAGAAACCTTAGATACGTTGACATAGTAGATGATTACAGGCACATGGATCTCAAGACCTTGCTCAAGCCTGGGCAAGCAAGCATCCTGCAACTCACGGAAATGAGTGACATGGAGCAGGAAATTCTTGTCTCGGCTCTGATGAAGAGGATTTTAAAGGCAAGGATAAATGCGGAGAGGGGTATCGAAACTGAAAAGCTTGACTATCCGGTTTTCATTATCATTGAAGAAGCCCACAGATTTGCGTCTCGCGACTCAAGAAGCTTTGATGTTCTGAGAACAATATTGAGTGAGGGGAGGAAGTTCGGTGTTGGAGTGTGTTTGATAAGCCAGAGACCTTCCAAGATAGACAGCGACATACTAAGCCAGTGCATGACTCAGATTGTTATGAGGATGGTGAATCCTGTAGACCAAGACAATGTTGCGAGAAGTGTTGAGAGCATTGGGAGAGAGTTGATAGAGGAGCTTCCCGGGCTTACGAAAGGTCAGGCAATTGTTGCTGGAGTCTCTATAAATACACCCGTTCTCATTAGGGTTAGGGAAAGAATAACAAGTCATGGAGGAGTGAGCAAAAATGCTCCTGAGGAGTGGATAAGGTGGAGCGAGAAAGAAGAAAGCAGAGGCTTTGTTGTGGAGAAGAAGGCAAAGCTTTTTTGGGATGAGGATTGACAAGTGGCTTTACCTTAACGGATATTTTGAAAGCAGAAGCAGAGCCAAGCTTGCTGTTAAAATGGGACTAGTTCTTGTTGATGGGAGAAGAGTAAAACCATCATACAGTGTTAAGGGAGACGAGAGGATAGAGATTCTGGGTGAAGACAGACCTTCGGGCTATTACAAGCTTAAAAAACTTGATGAGGAGTGGAGGATGTTTAGAGGTGTGGAAGTTGTTCTTGATCTTGGAAGCAGTGCAGGTGGATTTTTGCTCTATGCAAGTGAAAGGGCAAAAGTTGTGTTTGGCATCGAATACAGCAGGGAATTTGAGAGAGCTTTAAGGAAGATAGAGGAGGAGAGAGGTAATGTGAAGGTATTCATTGCAGATGCTTTCACGTTCGATATCTCATCTCTCCCAGATTTAGATTTGATTTTGTGCGATCTAACGCTTAAACCTGAGGATGCGCTTAAGGCTTTGAACAGATTCACTCCGAAATTGAAAAGGGGAGGAAAGGTGTTTTTTGTCTCAAAGGAAAGAGAGGTCGATGTTGAAGGGTTTGAGATACTGAATGTTGTGAAGGCAGATGATAAAAGGGAATGGTACTATTTGATGAGGAAAGTTTGATGATAATTTTTGAGGGTTAAGCGAATCTCTATTTTGAAAAAACTTAGAGATGAAGATGGTTAAGAGAACTCGGTTTGGTTAAATAGCATGACTTTTCATTGTGTTGTCGAATTGAGCAGATATAGAGGCATTGGCAAAACAACACCCAAAAATCACCAAGAAGAAAATCATGGCTGGTTTAGAGGACTTTCACCACGAGACAAACTTTTACAGGAAAAGAGATTCAAAAGATGTTTGAAGGGCTGTTAAGTCAAAGAATGAGGAGGGTAGGGATTACTTTGTAGCACTTTTCATTCTTGGCAATTCAATACCTTTCAATCTCCATTTTTAGGAGTTTTCGATTCTTAGCTGTATAAAGAGGGATTCAAGTATGTTGTGATAAATGCTGAATTAAAAAGATCAAATATTTAAGAAAGCAAAACTAAGGAAACACCCTTTCCCAGCCTTCATCTAATTCAGCAAAAAGATCAGCTTCAATTCCAAGTTTTCTGAGTAATTTTTCCTTTTCATCAAGTAAAGAAACAAGCTTTTGAAGATCGTCCATAATTTCATCCATATCAAATCTCTTAAGCAAGGGTGTTATCTCTCCTTCCATTCTGTTGTAAAACTCCTCATAGCTCATTCCATACTTCTGTTCCAACTTACTGATTTCCTCATCAATCTCTTCTATTCTTCTTTCAATCTTTCTTCTTTCCAATTCTAACATATTTCCTCCTCTTCTTGCTGAATCTCCATATTCCTCTTAACTCTTTAGGTTTTGTTACTATTTTAATAAATCTTTCCCCAATATGATAGTGAACAGTATTTCTCCCTTTAAATTGATGAGTATTTTTCCCAAATATTACCCTTTTTCCAATAATAAATCTTGAATACCTTCCCCTCTTAGTAACCCTCTTTACCCATCTTATCCTTTTTCTATTCATACCCCCCCATAAATCCCATGATAATAAACCTTCTTGTTTGCATCCCCGTAGAACGGAGTTATCGCCTTGTCCGTAAACCTCTTATTCGGGAAAACGATTATGCATTGGTCATTTCTTAGACTTTGGATTAGAGGAGTGAACTTGTTGGGCTTCTTCTGCTCTCTGCCGACGTCATCTGAAATTCTCTTGAATATCAGCCAGTTAAAGCTGCTTCTGATTCCAGCCCTGATTTTTCTCCAGCCGTGAGTTGTTGCTATC
>WAJY01000219.1 GCA_015523645.1 Geoglobus sp.
ACTCACAGCTATGTTCTTGTAAACTTCATCATACATCCAAGATCCTGCAACTCCGATTACAATCAGCAAAACTCCTAGATGGACAAGATAACCACCAATCTTTCTAGGATTTCTCAGATCAGATTTACTGAATGTTTTTACATGGTTTAGGATGGAGAAGGTGGATATTGAGATTGCTAGAGATACGTAAAACATCTGGAAAAGGAAGTAGGAGATGGCAAACATCAACAAGCCAGCTGGAAGTGAAAGTAGCATGGCTCTTTTGACTTCACTCTTTTTGAACTTCCAGCCAAGAGATATGCAGATGCCAAGAATTATGGTTAATGCTATTCCAAGTGGAGTCTCAACGGTATCGTAGTAGGATCTGTCAACTGTAACATTTTTTAGCAGTGTTGGAGCAACGGTTCCAGCCAAAATTGTCACCATGCCAAGCAACAGGATTATTATGTTGAGAAATATTGTGAAGTCTCTGCTTTTAAAGTCCATGGCTTCGGTATGAAATAAGTGTTTGCTTCTTAAATAAACATAGCCTGAAATTATTGCCATGATTGCTATTAATGCGAGATACATCCAGCCTTCAGGATTTTGCTCAAATGCATGAACACTCTCTATGACACCGCTCCTAGTGATAAATGTTGCCAGAACAACCAAGGCAAATGAAAGATAGGCAAGCCAGTAGTTCAAGCTGTTGAACTTTCTGTTTCTCATTATTCCGTGAAGAAATCCCGTTACAGTTAACCAAGGCAAGAAGGATGCATTCTCCACAGGATCCCATGCCCAGAAGCCTCCCCAGCCCAAGGTTTTGTATGCCCACCAACCGCCGAGAAATATCCCCACAGTCAGGAAAATCCAAGAAATTAAAGCCCACAGCCTCGCTCTTAAGTACCATCTCTCCTCCTTCAAGTAGAAGGAAGATACTGCAATAGCGAACGGCAGAGTAGCCCCTGCATATCCCAGAAACATTGTTGGCGGGTGAAGAGCCATCTCAGGAGTCCTTAAAAGAGGATTCAAGCCATAACCGTCTGGAGGATAGTACTCCCATCTGTAAAAGGGGTTTGAGAGGGTGAGCATGACAAGAACGAAAAAAGCCACAACGGAGCTTGAAATCGAGAGTGTTAATGCTGTAACAACGTCCTTCCTCTCCACCTTCACAAAAATCACGCTTAAAATGGAAACAAAAAGAGCCCAGAGAAGAAGAGATCCTTCTCTACCTGCCCAAACAGCACTTATAGTATAGGCAAGGCTGAGATGAACGTCAGAGTAGCTGTAGACGTAGAAGACGTTGAAGTCTCTAACAAGAAAGTAGTAGGTCAGAAGGATGTATGACATTATGATCAGAGAGGTGTAGATATAGAGCGTTCTTTCCCCGTTAACCGCATGCTTTTTTGCCTCCTTACCCCTTGCTGTTGCAGATTTAAAAAAAGAGTAGCTTGAGAACAAACTTAAAAAAAGAGAGGCAATGAGAAGAAAATAGCCTAGATCCAATCACCTCACCTCTTCCTTCTTGACTTCATACTTGCTAGGACATTTTAACAAGACCTCATCTGCTAAAAAGATGCCGTTTTCATAATCGCCCCTCACTACAGCCTGAATTCCCTCCTGATAATCTGAAAGGGCACCTGTATATTTTACAGTGATGGTGGACTTACCGTCAGAGAGCTTGAAAATTCTGGTGTTGTTGTCAGGATAGTAAACTGTAGATCCGGGAACTATTGTTCCGTTAACCTGGACATTCTTTGCAACGCCTTTTTCAACAACCTGTGTGACTGTCAGGTAAGGACTCAAGCCTTGATTAAACGAGATGATTACAAGTATCGAAAAGGCAATTAGAGAAACACCAATAATTAGCTTTACCTTATCACTTTTCTCCATGGTTTACAGTTTGATAATAGAAATATAAAACATTTTTTCCAAATGATTAATAACTAAGAAAGGGCTCAGCACTCAAAACCCTCATCACAACCTCAGAGGGGTCCTTTCATCATCGCCACATTCTAATTTTCGCTGGAAGAATAAAAAGTTAATTGCTCTTTCCAATAAAGTTTTATAACATTTAATCGTTGATAATGTCATGAGGTGTGCAGTGTCCTATTTCATGGATCCAGAGAGAATGATGGTTGAGAGAAGGGAGATCTCTTTTAGAAATGCTGTTTTCAAAAGCTCTGACAAGGCATACTGGAAGGTTGTGATTTCGGATGAGGAGAAGTATGTTGAGAGAAATAAGATAGAAATTGTCAGGATAAAAGAGATACAGCTACCTCCTAAGAGCACAATTGCCCCTCTCTCTATACTCAGACATGCACTGGGAACAACAATCGATGCCGTGCCAACAGAGATAAAAAAGGTTGAAGAGACGAGGAGCATAAAGTACGTCTACTTCTTTCCCATTGAGGACGGAGTCATAGAGGAGGGAGATTTGATAGGAGTTTTCAAGATATATCCGATAAATGTTGGAAGCTTGGGAGATCAGGAGTTTTTGGGATCTCCAGACATAAAACCAAAATTTGAGAGCCTGACTGCAAATATAACATACAAGGATGGAGGAAAAATTGTGAGAGAGAGGGGAGAGATAAGAGAAACCTGGTATTCAAGGTGGAATCTTGGAGAGTGGAGAATGCTTTTAGCTGATGAAGATCTCAAGCTTGAACCCGGTGATGCGAGGCTTGTAAAGATCAAGCCAATTGAACTTCAGGCGAACACAATTCCGGTAACTCT
>WAJY01000220.1 GCA_015523645.1 Geoglobus sp.
TAATTTTATTATGAAAATTAATTAAAACAAAAAATAAAGATTAAAAATTTATAAAACTTAATATTTTATTTTTATTTATTTATCTTTAATTAATTAACTCAAATAGCAATCTGTGTGAGTAAACAAAAAATGCTATAGATGACAGGAATGAACCTAATGTCTATTTAACATGTCCCATAGGTGAATGTACTTCTCTTCTTATTTTGTACACTCAAAATAAACTCGTTTTTTCTGCTTCTCTCAACATAGTTACTTCTTCTTTTTCCTGTTAAATCCAAAAAAGTGAGGAGAAAACAATAAAAGTAAATTCTATCCAGAGCTTATTGGGTTTCCTCGGGGATTGCTAAGAATTCAAAGAAAGCTTGAATTAAGAAAAAATTGAAGAAGGTGATAGAATGATTGAGGATGATGTAATTCAGGCTATAAAAAAAGCAAGAATAACCCACATCCTTCACTTACCATGTGAGCGAATTCGCCTTCTTCTCAAAAAGCTATCGGAGAAATTTTACTCAGTTCCTCTTTCTCGAGAAGAGGAAGGTGTTGGGATTTCAGCTGGGCTGTACATGGCAGGTGAGCGACCTTTAATGGTTATCCAGTCCTCAGGTTTAGGAAATATGGTAAACGCACTGATGAGTCTCACAAGAGCCTACAAATTACCCCTGCCAATAATGATAAGCTGGAGGGGGCTGTATGGTGAAAGGATACCTGCTCATAAGCCGATGGGTGAGAGAATGGAAGCATTGCTTAAAGCTCTGGAAATCCCATACATGATATTCGATGGCAATAATCTGTCAGATTTAGAAAATGCAATAATTTCTGCTTATGAGGAAAATGCTATAGCGGTGATTCTTCTCAAACCTGACATATGGACTCACTGCCCAGAGTTTTACCTTGAGCCAAGAGAATACAGAAAACCAGAGTTCTCGCTAAAGGATGGCAGAGCCAAATTCACGAGATTTGAGATCCTTAATGGCATAAAGGATTCCCTGGATGGGAAAATTATTGTCTCAAACCTTTGCTATCCTAGTAGGGAGCTTTATGCTATCATCGATCAACCCACAAACTTCTACATGCTCGGAAGCATGGGTCTTGCAACATCCATCGCATTGGGTTTGAATCTGGCTGGAAAGGAAGTGATTTCTATAGATGGTGATGGGTCAGTTCTCATGAACACATCCACAATCTTTACAGCCGGACTGATGTCAGAAGAGGGATTGAAAATCATTGTCATGGACAACTCTGCCTATGGATGCACAGGAAATCAGAAAACCTCAGCCATAAATGCTGATCTTGCCCTTGTTGGCATATCTGCAGGTTTAAACACCTCAAGAGCTTTCTTTCCAGATGAAATAAAGCCAATGCTGGAAAGCAAGCAAAGTTCATTCATTCACGTTCCTGTAAAACCCGGAAATGCCGAGGTTGAATTCATCCCATACACACCAGAAGAGATCAAATACAGATTTATGGAGGCAATAAAATGAGAATAGGATACCTATCCACCCTTTATCACACCTCACACCTTTTGAAAATGAAGAAAGTTTTGAATGCAGAATGGAGAGTTTTTGGAACCGGAATGGAAATAATCTCTGCTTTTGAGTCAGAAATGATAGATCTTGCCTACATAGGTCTAACTCCAGTAATCGTTGGAATTGAGAGAGGATTGGAAATAGCCTGCATCGCTGGAGGACATGTTGAAGGCACAGCAATAGCTGGAAGATTTGAAAACAGAGAATTTCCTGAAAATTTGAATGGAAAAACCGTCGGAGTTCCCGCAAAGGGAAGTATTCACGATGTAATACTCAGAAGTTTGGCAGAGAAGGTGAGATTTGAGATTAAAAACTATCCCTGGGCAGAGATGATACTGGACGACTTCATTGACGGAAAGATTGATGCTGTATGCGGAACTCCAAACCTTGCAGTTCTGGCAAGAAAGTATGGAGCAAAGCTCATAGCTAAGCCATCGGATCTTTTGCCCTGGAATCCTAGTTATGGGATTGTGGTGAGGAGAGACTTTCTTGATGAAAGTGAAGAAAAGATCAGGGATTTTCTGATCAAGCATGAATGGGGAACGAACATCTTGAGAGAAAGCAGAGATTTTTCAGCCAGACTTCTCAGCGAATATCTGAAAGGTGAGCTTGACCAATCGACAATAAGAGAGATTCTTGACATGAGCCCAAAGTACTGCGCATCTCTGCCTGAAAGATACGTAGAAAGCACGATGAAGCTCGCTGAGTTCATGGTAAATCTTGGATATATCAAAGATACTCCTAATCCCAATGAAATCTTCGACCTTGAAATAATACTAGAGATACATCCTCAGAGAGAGCACTATACTAGCTTTTCAATGACTCCGTAAAGTTTACAAATTTTGTGATTCCATAGGATTAATCATGAAGGCTCCCTACAAGAGGGAGTACAAGCAGAGTTCATCAAGAGGTAAGGACTATGTGATAAGGTGTGATGGTTGTGGCAGAAAGGTTCCAAGATTCAAGACCTTCTCAACCTATCGCGGCTTCAGACTGGATCCTGAGCTTGAGAGAGCCATAGGCAGAAAGAACATACACACATTTCAGCAGAAAAAACATTACTGTCCGAAGTGTGCCAAGAACTTAGGGATAGTACAGCCTGGAAAACTAGGAAAAAGAAGAAGTCGCTATTGAATCTCAAAAAACTCTCCAGGTTTCAGCACAACAACCGAAACATCCTTGATCGCCTTCTCAACCCTCTCTTTGAACCCAGATGGATCTGTTTCAATGATTGGGAAGGTATTGTAGTGCATTGGAATAGCATATCTTGGCTTAACCAACTCAACAGCCTTAACAGCCTCTTGGATTCCCATGGTGTACCAACCTCCAATTGGCAAAAGCATAACATCAGGAGAATACAGCTCTCCTATCAGCCTCATGTCCCCAAAAACATCGGTGTCTCCACAATGATAGACCTTCACACCATCTAGCTCTACAACAAAGCCAGCAGGATCTCCAGCAGAAATAATTCCGCTATCCTCTTCAACATCAGCAGAGTGAAAAGCCTTTACCATCGTTATCTTTACATCTGAAACTAAAGCCGTTCCACCTATGTTCATTCCAACAGCCTCAATGTTTTTGGCTGCCAGTATCCTTGACAGCTCATGAATAGCTACAACAGGACAGTCGTTGTTTCTGGCTATTTCCACAGCATCTCCAAGATGGTCGCCGTGTCCATGGGTTACAAGAACAAGATCTGCCTTGATATCTGATGGCTTTAATGACGTCACCGGATTTCCTATCAAGAACGGATCGATTATCACAGTTTTACTGCCTTCTAGCAAAAAACAGGCATGCCCGATCCACCTGATCCTCACTCTATCACCTCCAAGCATTTTGCACTTAATCTCTTTTTACTTAACTTTATCGTATACTTCAAAGTTTTCAGGTTAACGATAAACTTAAATAATAATGAGTATAATGTGTTATAGAGGGGTAGCATGGTGAAATACAAGATACTTATTGTTGAGGATGATCCAGCAGTTTTAGATGTGCTGAGACTCATTCTAAACAACAAAGACTGGCAGATATTCACAGCAAAGAACGGAAGAGAGGCTTTGGACATCTATAGGTTTGCAAAGCCAGATGTGGTTCTGATGGACATAGA
>WAJY01000221.1 GCA_015523645.1 Geoglobus sp.
ATTGTAAACATCTCCAGAAGGAGAAAGCTTCTCCATTATCTCCTTCCTACCACCAACAATCCCAATCGGAAAGCCTCCGCCTGCAATCTTTCCTAAGGTTGTTATGTCTGGTTTTATGTTGTAGTATCCCTGTGCACCACTTAAAGAGAGTCTGAAACCTGTGATAACTTCATCAAATATGAGGAGAATCTCATTCTCTTCAGTTATCTTCCTAACCTCTTTCAAGTACTCCTTTTCTGGTAGTATGAGGGATGCATTGCCCATTACTGGCTCAAGAATTATGGCTGAAATCACCTCATTACCTTTTTCTGCAACTTTAACCAATGCATCCACATCATTGTAGGGAATTTGAATTGTGTCCCTTACAAAGCTCTCGGGAACACCTGCAGAGTTTGGGACTCCATGTGTTGTTGCTCCACTCCCAGCCTTAACAAGAACAGAGTCATGGGCACCATGAAATCCTCCTTCTATTTTTATAAATTTTTTCTTTCCTGTGAAGCCTTTTGCAAGTCTTAAAGCCGTCATTGTTGCTTCGCTGCCTGTATTTACAAATCTAACCATGTCAATTGAGGGATATAGCTCTGCTATCAATTTAGCGAACTCTACTTCAATCTCTACTGGAGTTCCGTATAGCCAGCCATTTTCAAGTCTCTCCTCTACAGCCCTTTTAACTTTTTCATTTGCATGTCCGAGAATTAGGGGACCGTAACCCATGCAATAGTCTATGTATGAATTTCCATCAACATCATAGATCCTTGAGCCCTTAGCCTTTGCTGTGTAGAATGGATGTGGCTTTATCGCTCTCACAGGACTGCTCACTCCACCTGGCAAAAGAGTCTTTGCCTTCTCAAAAAGCTCCTTTGATCTTTCCAGCATCAAAGAACCTCCGCTATCTGTTTGGCATGATATGTGATTATCAAATCAGCTCCAGCCCTTTTTATTGATGTAAGAATTTCGTAGATTATGCTCATTTCATCGAGCCATCCAGCCTTGCTTACAGCCTTAACCATTGAGTATTCACCGCTAACATTGTATGCTGCAAGAGGAACCTTGAAAGTCTCCTTTACCCTTCTCAAGATATCCAGATAGCTTAATGCAGGTTTAACCATGACTATGTCAGCACCTTCCTTCAAATCAAGTTCAACCTCTCTGAGAGCCTCATCGCTATTGTGAATGTCCATCTGGTAGCTTTTTCTATCTCCGAACTTGAAGCCAGAGTCTGCAGCCTCTCTGAACGGTCCATAAAATGAGGAAGCGTATTTAGCTGAATAGCTCATTATTGCAGTATTCTCAAATCCATTCTCATCTAAGGCATCTCTTATTGCCTTTACCATTCCATCCATCATTCCTGAGGGGGCAACAATGTCAGCTCCGCTTTCAGCATGACTCAATGCTATTTTCTGAAGAATTGGGAGCGTTGCATCGTTCAGTATCTCCTCTCCCTTCACAACACCACAATGACCGTGTGTTGTATACTCGCAGAGGCAAATGTCTGTGATCAATACCGCATCTTCAAACTCTCTTCTTGCGTTTTTCAATGCTTTCTGAATGACACCGTTGCTGTCAAAGGCTGAACTTCCAATCTCATCCTTATGCTTGGGAATCCCAAATAGAATGAAGGCTTTTATCCCCAGCTCCATGGCTTTTCCAATCTCATCACCTATGGAATCGACAGGAATTCTATAGTAATCGGGCATTGATGGTATTTCCATGGGAGAAGATAGGTTTTCGTCAACAAAAACAGGCATTATTAGACTTTCCTTATCAAGTCTGGTCTCTCTGAACAAGTTCCTCAGCTTCTCCACTCTCAGCCTTCTCAACCTTACCTTTGGATACTCCACCCATCCCACCTCCAAAAAGATACTCAACAGCCTCAACAAGGTGTGAATCGCCGTTGATTGCAGCGCTCTTGATTTTGACTGTTGGCTCATGCAGAAACTTCTTGATAAGGCTGTTTGCAAAACTCTCTATCAGCTGCAGGGCATTCTCATCTAAATCATATCTAGTTTTGAGCTTTTTGTATAGCTCAAGAACCTCCTCATTTTTTATGCTCTCAGCCCGTTTGTAAACCACATGAATTGCTCTCCTAGCCTTCAATTCTTTCAACTTCATGAGAAGATTCTCAACCTCTTCCTTTACTATTTTCTCTGCTTTTTTTGCCTCATTCAGTCTCCTTCTCAGGTTTTCAGAGCTTATGGTTCTCAGGTTGTCAATTGTGAAAAGCGTTACCCCTTCCACTTCTCCAGCCTCAGGTTCAACATCTCTCGGAAGTGCTATGTCTATTATAAGCATGGGCTCCTTTCTCAGGCTCATTGCCGTCTCAACATCTTCTTTTTTCAGTATGTATTTTTGAGAGGAGGTTGCTGAGATTACTATGTCAGCTTCAACCAGATATCTTTGAAGTTTTTCGAAATCTATCACTTCAGCTTTTTCTCCAATCTCCTTTAGGAGCCTTTCAGCTCTTTTCTTAGTTCTGTTTGCTATATACACTTTTTCAAGGTCTTTATGGGCTATTGCCTTTCCTACAAGCTTCCCCATTTCTCCTGCCCCTATTATGAGTGCTCTCTTGCCCCTCAATGTTCCCAGTGTTCTCTCTGCAAGCTCAACAGCTGCACTTCCAATTGATACAGCTCCCTTGTTTATCTTTGTCTCCCTTCTCACCCTCTTTCCTACCTGAATGGCTTTTGAGAAAACGATATCCAGAACTTCTCCTATTCCTCCTGTCTCCTTTCCAAGATTGTAGAAATACTTAACTTGTCCCAGAATCTGATTCTCACCGACCATCATTGATTCAAGCCCGCTTGCAACTCTGAGTATGTGTTCGAGTGTATCCCTGTTTTTGTGAAGTTCAATTATCCTCTCTGGAACCCCCATTCTATCTGCAAAGTCCTTTAGCGTTTCGAGAGTATTTTTTCCGCATACGTAAACCTCTACTCTGTTGCATGTAAACAGAATCGCACATTCATTTATATTTGGGTAACTCAAAACCTTGGTGATTAGGGACTTGTAATCGCCATGCCAGGCTTTCTGAATGTCATCAATTGATGCTTTCTTGTGGGATATTGTGAGATTTGCAATCTCCATCGAAAATTCTTTCGAGTAAGGGTATTTTATCTTTTCTAAAATTGACAGAAAGGAGCAGAATTTTTTATTATTAATTCTGAAAAACTGAGAAGGATTTAGAAACAGCTATGCTTGTATTACGTTTTTGCACCAGCTATGCTTTTAGGACTTCTCCTGATCCTCCTTCTTCTCTTTCCATCTGAAGTGTATTTCTGATTTGGTCCAGGTTTCTTGTAGTTTTGATACTTGGGTGGTACAAGTCTCGTCTGTCCTCTCCTATTTTTTATTTTGATCCACTGGGTTGTGCCCGTTTTACCCATATCCTAGCCTTTCTCAATGCAATTTAAAAAAATTTTGGTTATCTTACCGAGTGGCTTTTACCTGAGAAGAACTTTAGAG
>WAJY01000222.1 GCA_015523645.1 Geoglobus sp.
AAAGAGATGAAACGTCTTGAAGAAATGCTCTAAAAAGCGATTGAAGAAGATAAAGGAGTTATAGCGAGAGCAAAGGAAGTTGAATTCGTAAAAATCCCTGAAAAAGCCACATTTGTAAAAGGACATTACCGTAAAATTAACAGAAAAAGAGTTTACATCAAACCTTATTACAGGAGAAGGAGAAAGAAGTGAGAATTGCTCCTGCGCATTTTTATAAAGCTGTAACAGATTGTAGATGCTCTTCTCAATCACCATACCCTTCAGGGAGTATGTAATTACTGGAATGGGGGATTAAAATTCAAGAACTCGCAAATCATCGGGAAATTCTGCTGATATTCCGTGTTTTTCAAGATAGTTTGCAATATTCATCCTGTTATTGTAGGCTGGTGGGTACATGTGAATCAGGAAAGCTTTTCTGATTCCAACTGCATTTTCGGCAAAATTTTCTGGCGAGGTGTGGAAGTCAGCCTTTCCACCAAAATCCAAGGACATCTCATGAATAACATAGCTCACATCCTCATAAAGCTCCGGGAAGGCAGATGTGTCGCCTGAGATCAAAAGATCTCCTGTCTTGATTCCCATGCTTTCTATCGAGTGTCTTGTTTTTATTGCAGTAAACCTAAGACCTCCTACTGAGAAACTTTCACCACTCCTTATTTCCCTGATTTTGAATCTAAGCTTGTTGATTAGGTAGGGCGATGAATTCAGCATAGAGTCCATGAAGCTTGCACCACCCCCTGGGGTGAATACATCAATCTTCTCGCAGTCTGAAAGCCATCTGGCTTTAAGAATGCCGAGCAACTCACCGCAGTGATCTAGATGGAAATGAGTAATTACTATGGCATCCAGCTCATCAGTTGCAATGTTATGCTCCTGAAGTCTCACCATGGTCCCGAACCCGCAATCTACTAGGACTATCCTGTCGTCCTCAATCAATATTGACTGTTGTGCTTTTTTCCCAAAACCAACAGCAACTCCAGTCCCGAGAAAAACTATCCTCATCAGATCACCCCGAGAAATTTCCCTAAATGATTTCTGATCTCCCTAATGCCGAGAATGTGGAGTCCAGAGAGAACCTCTCCATTTTTTATGAACTCAGAAATATCTTTTCCCATTGAAGGATAATGATTCCTTATTGAGTATTCGATGACATCCCTAACATCCCTAAAATTTCTCCTTCTATAAGTTGTGTATCTTCCATCCTCAAAAAATATGGCGTAAATCTTGTTCTTCTCGATAAACCTCATTCCGTTCTTGTAGCTTTCAACAGGAGGACCAATGTGCTTTTTCACTCCAGAAAGTGTATCAGCAGACGTCTCAATTAATATATAGCATTTCTCTCCAGCAAAGTGGGAAGTTCTCAAGACCTCAAAGTCATTCTCCTCAAGAAGTTTTTTCAGCCTTTTCTCAGCCTTCTCAAGCTGGCTGTAAAGATTATCCTCAACTATTTTTGGTTTTTCAAAAACAACAGCATGAACAAATCTGTTTTTCAGCTCATCTATAAGCTTTTTTTCATCCACATTCCCTTCTCTTTCCCTGAAAAACTCCAACGATGGATTTTGGATGAACATTCTGCAAACATGGATAAATCTGGCGAGATTGTCTAAGCTCAGATTTGCCGCAACATTTCTCTTTCTATCCACAGGATCTATTACAAATATGTTCCTCAAACCCTTTTCAACTCTTATTTCCCTTTTTTCAACATCTATTACCATGTTTCTTCTCCAGAATGCTCCATTCTTAACCAGATTTTCAAAAGATCCGTAAAATATTATGAGAAGCTCACACAAATAACCAGAGAAACCTCTAATCCTGTATTCCGCCCCGTAAAGATTTGCCACCTTTAAAAACTTTTTTAAAAGCCTAACCTGATCTTCCTTTCCTTTTATTCTCTCCTTAAGCCAGTCATGGTGAAATGGTGTGCGATCTACAGCACTTTTAATTCTTTCAGCTGTTTTCAGCTTGTAGCAGGGCACAACGTCAACTTCTACACCCTCCACAACACCATGAACATATGGATGGGAGGCAAATTTTAGCTCATAAGCATCAACGATTCTCTTCCCTATCTCTATTCCGGTCTTTTCAAGCTCATTAAAGCTTGTGTTTTCAGGAAACATAAGAAAGATGTCTATTTCTAGGCTTTCGGCTATCCAAGTATTTCTAGCATAGCTACCCAAAAATCTGTATTCTATGTTTTCATATTCTCTCAAGACCTTCTCAAGTCTATCTCTGATGATTTTCTCAGCTTTTCTCGCTTTCTCAACCAGCTCTTTGTCCGGAACAACCTCTTTAATTGCCTCTTTTATCACTCGCTCTAGTGACAAGGCTTATCTCCCTCCAAATACGTAAAGATCCTCATAGATTGGACCTTTGGAAGTAAGAGTGGACTTTTTCACCTTGAACTCACTAACTTCCATTTCTCCAAACCTCTTGTTAAACCTCTCAAGCTCTTTAAGCAACACCTCCTTTCGCTCAATTCTTTTTATCCTTGCAAGCGTTAGGTGCCCCTTGAAGTCTTTCTCTTTTTTGAATCCCAGCTTTCTCATCTTCTCTTCAACGTTCTTTGCAAGCCTATAAAGCTCCTCACCTTCTGCACCAACCCACACAACTCTCATGTATTTTTCATTTGGAAAAAACCCGATGCCACTGAAGGATATCGTGAAGGGTTTGAAATCAATTTCTGAGAGCCTTTCTTTCACCCTTTCAGCCTTTATGCTATCAACCTCGCCAAGAAACTTTAAAGTAATGTGCAAGTTTTGTGGCTCCACAGTTTTTATTCCACTGAATCTTGAAAGGGTATTGAGTATCGGTAAAAACTTCTCTCTCATATCGTCATCGATGTCAATGGC
>WAJY01000223.1 GCA_015523645.1 Geoglobus sp.
AACGCTGAATGCCTGCTCAATTGGCAGGTTTGGGACGTATTCAAGAAGCTTGTTGTTGTCGAGAACAATAACGGTATCAGCATGCTTTTCCAGCTCATCAAGCCCCTCCATAGCCTTGCTTATTCTTGCTCTCTCAACCTTGAAAGGTGTTTGAACCATTCCAATCACTATCGCACCCTGTTTTTTTGCAACCTCAGCTATAACTGGAGCTGATCCAGTTCCAGTTCCACCTCCAAGTCCTGCGCAGATAAAAACAAGATTTGCACCGCTCATAAGCTCTTCAAGTGTACCTCTTGCCAGCTCCGCTGCTTTCCTTCCTATTTCTGGATAACCACCAGCACCAAGTCCCTTTGTTATGCTTCTCCCTATCAGAACTTTCTTGTCTGCCTTGATCATCTCCAAGTGTTGTCTGTCTGTGTTTATGGCTATTGTAGTAACTCCATCTACACCAAGATTCTTCAGCCTGTTAATTGTGTTGTTTCCACTTCCACCACATCCAACAACAACTATGTTCGGTGTTCCAAACTCCTCAATCGAGAAGTTGTCCATTCTGGTTTGCAACTCTCTCCTATAATACTCCTGTGCTTCTCTAATAAAAGACTTCATACATTTTCCCCCATCCATTTTAACTCGTTACCCATAACCTCCTTAATCTCCTTCTTTTTGCTATTGATGAAAAGTCTGAGAGCCTCCCTTATCACCTCGCTTATGTTCGCATAATCCCCTGTAGCAACAAGGGATTCGATAAATTCGTAATGCTGGTCTGTGATTCTTATTGAGATCTTCTTCATCCTTTTTCAACTCCTTTCACTTGAAAAAGGGGAAGACATCTGTCTTCCCCGAGCCTACCGCCGCCACCATATGGGTGACATAGATGTACCATATGTCACCTATTGTCGGACAATGTACTATTTACCTACTCATATAAAAAGCTTTCCAAAAGTGACAGAATTTAGGAAATCCTAATAATCATTCTGGAGATATTTATCTTTCAGTCTCAGGTAGTTTCTCCAGCTTTTCTCTATCATCCTGTACTCCTTTCTCTCTATCCCTTTCACAACTCTGGCAGGGCTGCCAAGAATAAGAGATCTGTCTGGATATCTCTTTCCAGTCACAACAGATCCTGCTCCTATAATCGAATACTCTCCTATCTCGGCTCCATTTAGAATTATCGAGCCAATTCCAATTAGAACGTCATTGTCAATTCTGCATCCATGAACAACTGCAGAATGCCCGACAGTAACTCTGTCTCCGATTTTGACGTCAAAGTCCTCATCAACATGGACAATCACACCATCCTGAATGTTTGTCATCTTCCCAATCCTTATTGAGTTGAGATCTCCTCTCACAACACTGTTGAACCAGATACTTGAATCATCACCAATTTCAACATCACCTGTAACAATTGCCGTTTTTGCAATGAAAACACCTCTGCCGATTTTCATGATTTGGCTTGAAGATAGAACTTGATGAAGGTTTCGAAAGTAATTTGTTCAACTCCTGCAATCTTGCTTTTGTGAAGATAATCGACATTGCAAAGAATTCGGATAAAGCACTCTTAATAGGCATAGGCGGCGGGGGAGATGTTATAAGCACATATTATGTCTGGAAATTTCTTGAAAAATTTGGAGTTGAATGCATTTTTTCAGGAGTGATCTGGGAGAGATACAGAAGAGACAGAAAGCCAGGACCAAGGGGAATTGATGAGATATCTGGAATTGAGAAGGTGTCTGAAACGCTCGGTTTCTTGAAGGGTGGGGAGAGAATAGGTGATGTGATACCGCTTGCATCTCAGTTTGCGGAGTTTGTTGGAGAAAGAGTTCTTGCATTGAGCATAACAGAGGGTGCTGGAAGATTGAGAAGAGATCTATCTGCTTTCATTGAAGAGAATGAAGTGGATGTTGTTTTCGCTGTAGATGCTGGGGGAGATTCACTTGCAACAGGGGGAGAGAAGAACCTGATAAGCCCGCTCTCAGACTCCCTGATGATATCTGCACTGAAGGACTTCAATTCTGTCTTGGCTGTTGTTGGATTCGGCAGTGATGGAGAGCTTTCAAGAGATGAAATAGAGATGTATCTTTCAGAGCTTAGTGATTCAGTGCTTGGAGTGAGTCTTGTCGAGATAGATGAGAGGTTCATGGAGTTTATAAGAGTGGTGGAGAGCGAGGCATCCAGAATTCCAGCCTTGGCGAGAAAAGGGTATTGTGGAACATACAACTTTTGGGGAGAGATTGAGATTGAGG
>WAJY01000224.1 GCA_015523645.1 Geoglobus sp.
ATATAGAAGTGTGAAGATAACCTTCAGGGATGTAAAAGCCCAGCCAAGAAGAATAATCACAAGCCCGGTATGGAGCGGGAATATAACTGAGGGAAGAACTTACTCGCCCTACACATTGAACGTGGAGCTTGAGATACCATGGAGAACCCTCAGCGGGAGACAGGAGATATATCTGGATCATCCATACTACATCGCATTTGGTGAAGCACTTCCAACCTTCAAGAAGAAGCTGAACATGGCAATTCTTGATGAGATCGACACAGATGATGGTCTGATTCTGAACTTCATAACTCCTCATGGCAAGTGGAGCATACATTCCACATACTACGACAATCTGAGGATGCTGACAATATCAAGAGGTGGAGAAGTTGTCTGGATAAATGACGAGGATGCCAGAAATGCTGGAATAGAAGACAATGACTGGGTTGAGGTGTTCAACAATAACGGTGTGATTGTTTGCAGAGCTGTTGTATCATCGAGAGTTCCAAAGGGAATGGCAATCATGTACCATGCTCCTGAAAGAACCCTCTACATACCCAAATCAAAGGTTACAGGGAGGAGAGGAGGAATTCACAACAGTGTCACGAGAACAAGGCTCAAACCACTGCTTATGGTTGGGGGATATGCCCAGTTCAGCTATTACTTCAACTACTGGGGTCCGACGGGAGTGAATAGGGATACGATGGTTGTTGTTAGAAAGCTCAGGAGGTGAGATTATGGATGTTAGAGCTCAGCTTGTTATGACCTTCAATCTTGACAAGTGCCTTGGATGCCACACATGCAGTATTTCATGCAAGAACATCTGGACAGACAGGAAAGGCGCTGAATACATGTGGTGGAACAATGTTGAAACCAAGCCGGGAGCGGGATATCCAAAATTCTGGGAGGATCAGGAGAGATACAAGGGAGGATGGGTTCTGAAGGGCAATAAGGTGAAGCTGAAGGCATTTGGAAAACTCTCAACTCTGCTTAACATGTTTTTCCAGCCTCACATGCCAAAGCTTGAAGATTACTACCATCCATGGACTTACGAGTATTCAAAGCTTTATGAAGGTGGAGAAGAGGATGATCAGCCTGTTGCAGAGCCTGTATCATTGATTACGGGAGAGAAAATGGAAATAGAGTTTGGTCCAAACTGGGATGATGATCTTGGAGGCTCACCGCTTTATGCTGAGAACGATGTAAATCTCGAGGAAAGAAGGATTTTGCATACATTCAGCAAGCTTTTCATGTTCTACTTACCAAGAATATGCAATCACTGCCTCAATCCGGCCTGTGTTGGCGCATGTCCTCAAAGAGCAATTTACAAGAGAGGTGAGGACGGAATTGTTCTTGTTGATCAGAATACATGCAGGGGATGGAGGTTCTGTGTTACAGCATGTCCTTACAAAAAGGTTTACTACAACTGGAACACCGGAAAGAGTGAGAAGTGCATTTTCTGCTATCCGAGAGTTGAAACAGCTCAGGCAAATGCCTGTGCACACAGCTGTGTAGGCAAAATAAGGCATGTTGGAGTTTTGCTTTACGATGCAGACAGGATAGATGAGGTCATCAAAGCAAAGGACGCAGATCTCGTTGAAGCGCAGAGAAGGATAATTCTTGATCCAAATGATGAGAGAATTGTAAGGCTTGCAAAGGAGAATGGAATTCCTGATAGCTGGATAGAGGCAGCAAGAAAATCTCCAACCTACGCCTTTGTAAAAGAATATGAAATTGCATTCCCTCTGCATCCTGAATTCAGGACAGTTCCAATGACATTTTACATTCCTCCCCTCTCCCCTATTCTTGCAACCCAGAGGATAGCCTACGAGGTCGAGGACTATGACGAGATACCGAGCAGAGAATCTCTCAGAGTTCCTGTGAGGTATCTTGCGAAACTCTTCTCAGCTGGCAATGAGGAGATAATTCACGAAGCTCTGGATAAGATGATCGCATTGAGGTATTACATGAGAGCCAAAAATCTTGGAGAAAGCTTTGATGAATCTGTCCTGAGAAAAGCAGGGTTAACCCCAGAAAGCGCTGAGAGACTTTACAAACTCATGACACTGGCAAGCTATGAAGAGAGATTTGCCATCCCGCCAGCCCACAGAGAGTATCTGGATGCAAAAGATGCAGAGATGAGAAAAGGTGCGAAAGGTTTTGGTATTCTCTCAAGCACAAGAGGTGGTGTGTGATGTTCTCTGAGCACTACAAACTGCTCTCAGTTATTTTTTCATACCCGGAAGATGAGAGATTGCTGAAAGAGTCTTCAGAGAAACTTTACAGAATTTCACTTGACATTCACAGACTGGATGATTTCATTGAATTTATCAGGGGATCATCACTATCAGCAATTCAGGAGGAATACGTCAGTACTTTTGAACTCCAGCCACTTTGCGCTCCCTACATTTCCCACCACATTTACGGGGAGAGTTACAAGAAAGGGGAATACATGGTCTTTTTAAAGGAGATATACAGAAATCACTCGTTTGAATACACAATAAATGAACTCCCTGATCATATTGCAGTAATTTCCGAATTTCTTTCAGTTCTGAATAGAAACAGATCAGAGTTCATATCGAGAATAATGCCCGGGCTCATCAAAATGAGTGAAAAAGTAGAGAATAAAAATACACCCTACAAAGAGCCTGTTCAGCTGTTATACAAATTATGTTCCTCAGAACTTTCTGAGTTTGAAAAGGAGGTGGTAGAATGCTCGACCTTCTGATATTTGTTGCTGTACCGTACATCTCAATAGCACTGGCACTTGTTGTCACTCCATACAGATATTTCAGCGGTAGGCTAACATGGAGTGCTTACTCAACCCAGTTCTTGGAAAGAAAGACTCTTTTCTGGGGGAGCGTTCCATGGCATTACGGGGTGATTCTGCTTTTAGCAGGACATGCAATTGGATTCCTCTTTCCGTCAGCAGTACAGTCTTTGCTATCTAACTTCTCAACACTTCTTGCAATGGAAAGCATAGCTCTTGGACTT
Source organism: Geoglobus sp. (assembly GCA_015523645.1). GTDB lineage: Archaea > Halobacteriota > Archaeoglobi > Archaeoglobales > Archaeoglobaceae > Geoglobus. Next base: position 2,974 of record WAJY01000224.1, read on the forward strand.
GGATTGCTGGCATTACTTGGTACGGTTATTCTGGTATTCAGGAGGGCATTTACAGGGATAAGAGCTGTAACAGAGGTTGCTGACTGGATAGTCATACTTCTCGTTCTCAATCAGGCAATAACCGGAGTCTACATGGGGCTGTTTGCAAGGTGGGGTATGGAATGGTATCTGCATACAGCGGTTCCATGGCTCTACTCACTGCTGACTCTCAAGCCAAATATCGCTCTTGTTTCAGGTTTACCACTGATGTTCAAGATACATGTCCTGGGAGCATTCCTGATTCTTGCGTTCCTGCCGTTTACAAAGTTCGTGCACTTCCTGTTCCTTCCATTTGGCTTTCTGTTCGATCCACCTATTCTGTACAGGTGGGTGAGGGATAGAAGGGCTAAAAGAATCTGAAATGGAGGTGGGTGTGAATGGAAGAAATTGCTAAACTTAGGGAGAAGTATGGTCTGAAAGGAAATCCGACAGAAGGTTTGATAGCTGCAACCCTCGGTTTCTTTGTGGGTTTTGCAGCAGTCTCTTTGTATGGGCCAACAGCAAAAGAATTCAAGGATGTTATGGGATTGACAGCCACAATGACAGGGTTGCTTGTTGCTGCACCACAGCTTACAGGTTCTCTGCTCAGAATTCCATTTGGAGCATGGGTTGACAAGGTTGGAGGTAAAAAGCCATTGCTCACACTGCTTGGACTGTCTGTAATAGGTATGGCAGGGCTGACGTTCATTCTGTTTGCTTACTATCCCGATAACCTGACAATAGAGATGTATCCACTCATTCTGCTCTTTGGATTTCTGAGTGGATGTGGAGTTGCAACGTTCTCAGTTGGAATTCCACAGACATCCTACTGGTTCCCGCAGAAAAGGCAGGGATGGGCTCTAGGAACTTATGCAGGCTTGGGTAACACCGCCCCTGGATGGTTCACTTTGATAATTCCATTTGCACTCGCAGCTCTCGCATTGCCTGGAGCATATGCAGCCTGGTTTGGATTTCTGCTCATAGGTACAATAGTCTATGCAATTATCGCCCATGATGCCTACTACTTCCAGCTCGTAAAGAAAGGAGTGCCAAGAGAGGAGGCAATTGAGATTTCAAAGAAACTCGGACAGGAACTGTTTCCCTCAGGCACATTAATTGATGCCCTGAAGATTTCGGCGAGAATTGGAAGGACCTGGGCCCTTGTGATTCTCTACTTCACCTCATTCGGTGGTTTTCTGGCATTAACAACATGGTTCCCGACGTACTGGAGAATATTCCATGGATTCGACATAAGGACAGCGGGCATTCTTGGAG
>WAJY01000225.1 GCA_015523645.1 Geoglobus sp.
CAAAATATATAGTGGATGATGGATTGATAAGGATATACAGAAAAAACAGATACAGATACGGTGTTTTTTACTCAATTATAGATGATGTCTCTCAGGATCTCCCAATTCATGAGCGCATAGCTAAAAATTTCAATGGTGAATACGTCGTGGTTGTACCAACAGAGGAGAGGCTTGAAAGCTTTATCAAATTTTTCAGACTCAGTTCTGAGAGAGTTAAAAAAGCAGGATTAAAGATATGGGTTGTGAATGTAGAGGGGAGAACGATAGATCCATTCATAGGCTACCCAAAAGACTTTACACTCTTGAAGGGATTCAAAAATCCTAAAATTGCCTCTCAGATTAACTCCCTCTGGAGATCTAGCATCGAAGAGATTGACTGAGAAAAATCGAAAACATTATACGGCATTTCCTTCAATGGGGTTTATGAAGTTCGGAATTGAATTTGTGCCAAACATGAAGTACTACGAGCTTGAATACTATGTAAAGCTGGCAGAGGATAGCGGTTTTGAGTACACCTGGATAACAGACCACTACAACAACAGAAATGTTTATTCAATGCTTTCAATTCTTGCTCTGAAGACAAATACAATAAAGCTTGGTCCAGGGGTTACAAACCCATACCACATATCTCCAGCCCTCACAGCATCTGCAATAGCCACGATAAATGAGCTGAGCAATGGCAGAGCTGTACTAGGAATTGGAGCTGGGGATAAAGTAACATTTGACAGAATAGGAATCGAATGGGAGAAACCTTTAAGCAGAATGAGGGAGGCTGTTGAGGTAATCAGAGCGTTGCATAAAGGAAAGCCTGTGAGCTTTGAAGGGAAGATATTCAAGTTCAATGGAGCTAGGCTCGATTTCAAAGCTGGAGAGATACCAATATACATTGGTGCACAAGGTCCAAAGATGCTCCAGCTGTCTGCTGAGCTTGGAGATGGGGTTTTGATAAATGCGTCCCATCCAAGGGATTTTGAGTCTGCGAAGGAGAACATAGAAAAGGGATTGGAAAAGGCTGGGAAGAAGAGAGATGATTTTGATACGGTGGCATATGCATCAATGAGTGTTGACAAAAACAGCGAAAAGGCAAGAAATTCCTCAAGGATAGTCGTGGCTTTTATCGTTGCCGGATCCCCGGATGTTGTTTTTGAAAGGCATGGGATAGACATGGAGGATGTTAACAGGGTTAAGGATGCCTTAAACAACGCATTCGCAAAGGGTGACTGGGCTGGAGTTAGCAAGGCTGTTACTGAGGAGATGATTGACAGCTTTAGCATTAGCGGTTCACCGGAAGAGGTTATAGAGAGAGTAAGGGAACTTGAGAAATCAGGTGTTACGCAAGTTGTTGCTGGCTCGCCAATCGGTCCGGACAAAAAGAAATCGATAAATCTAATAGGAAAGGAGATAATACCAGCCTTTAAAGAGTGATCACAAAAAATTTTTACACTATCCATCCTCTTTTTGCTATGTTTGAACTTCTGAAAGTGGAGGCAAGAAAAGCTGTCAAAATCCTGGAAAAGCATGAATTTGCAAGAATATTCACCCACTATGATGTTGATGGCATTACCTCTGGAGCGATAATAGCTTCTGCCCTTCTCAGAAAGGGCATGGCATTTCACATCTCATTTCTGAGAGGACTTAATGAGGGAGTTGAAAGTTCAGATGAACTCGTTATACTTGCCGACATGGGAAGCGGTTATCCTGATGTAGTTTCGGAGATAGATGCAGATGTGATTCTGATCGATCACCACACACCAACTGGAAGAATTGAACACAAAAGAGATTTTGCACACATCAATCCACATTTGGCAGGAATTGATGGATCCTTTGAGCTATCTGCAAGTGGAGCTTCATACATATTTGCTGAAGAACTTGGTGACAACTCAGATCTTTCATCTATTGCTTTGCTGGGTATAATCGGGGACAAGCAGAAGATAGTTGGAGGAAATGCAGAAATCATCAGGAAAGGTGTAAATAGAGGCTATATAGAAGAGAGAGAGGGTTTAAGGCTGATTTCAGGAAAAATAAGGGATGTTCTTAGACTAAGTCTTGATCCATATCTGGATTTTTATTCAAAGGAAGAGGAACTGGATGACTTCCTTGAAAAAGTCAGAATTGATGGGGAGAGGGAATTTGACGAGCTTTCTAGAGATGAGGAAAGAAGACTTGCCAACGGTATAGCAATTAGATTAATTGAAATGGGTTCTTACCACGGGGTGATTGAGGATTTCTCAGGAAAAAAGTTCTATCTGAGAGAGGAGCTTGTTAAAAATTGTGTTATGCTAAGTGAGATTGTCAATGCATCCGGAAGAAAAGCCTCTCATTCCATTGGATTTGGAATATGCATGAGGGATGAGGCATATCTCAGCCAAGGTTATGAGCTTTGGAGGAGTTTTGTGGAGGAGATACATAGAGAGATAAGCAGAAGGAGAGAGGAAATAGAGGAGGGAGAATGCATAAGATATCTGGTTATGGAAGATGGAGTCTCTACGGGACCTATAGCATCTGTTTTTTCAAGGTATCTTTTTGCTGACAAGCCATTCATAGCCCTGAACATTAAAAAGGATGGTAAGGTAAAGGTTTCTGCGAGATCAAACAGAAAAATTGCCGAGAAACTGGATCTTGCAGAGGTTATGAGGTCTGCAGCAGAGAAAGTTGGAGGAAGAGGGGGTGGACATGTGGTGGCTGCAGGAGCGAACATAGATGCTGAAAGTATAGATGAATTCATCAAGGAGGTTGACAGGCTTTGCTGTATTCAGCTCGCATAGAAATTGAGCTGGAAGATGCCAAAGTGATTGCCAAAGCATTGATGCCAGATGATCTTGAGTGGGCAAAAGCGAGTGTAGAGGGAGATAAAATCGTTATCGATGTAAAAACAGGGAAAATTGGAGCATTGATTAATGCTATCGAGGACTTCTTCATGAACATCAAATCTTCTCTCTGTGCTCTTGATTCGATGAAAAAAGACTGAATATTCTCTCTATTATTCTAGCAGAACTGCATAGCTCACAATCCTCTCTGACTTTTATTCTAACCACTTCAGCATCTATACCCCTCTTTTCAAGCTCCTCAATGATCCATTTCTCATCAAAGTGCTGGTCAAATCCGAGGGCTATTACATCTGGTTTTATCCTTTCAATTGGCTTGAATATGTCTCTTTCATCCCCTAAAATTGCCTCATCAACAGGTTTCAGGGCTTTTACAACCTTTAGCCTCTGTTCTTCTGGAATTACAGGCTTTGGTTTGTGTCTCACATTAATCTCCCTGGCAACTATTACAATCAGATAGTCCCCGAGCTTTTTTGCCTCCTCCAAAAACCGTATATGCCCGGGATGGATTATGTCAAATGTGCCTGTTGCAACAACCTTTCTCATCGGGAAAAAACAGCTAGGTTTGATTATAACTGTTGTGGAAGGCTTATGCAATCACTCACTCCATTTAAAAACAAGGAACAACCAGGATAGCCAATGAACGACTTTCGATTTCCATATGTGTTCAGTCCTAGAAAACTAAATGAGGAGTTTAAAAAGAGAAAAGAAGGAGAAAGTTCTGAAAAAGCATTGAGATATCTTAACAGAAGATTTGGCTTAAACCTTGATGATCTAAACATCTGGGTTGAAGGTATAGGCATGTGGAGGCAGTATTTTGGAATTCATTTCGAGAATGCTGTTGTTGAAATGTTATGCAGAACTTTGAATTTTGAAAGAGAGAACATGACATACCTGAAGGACGGATATTCATCCAGAAACCCTTACAAATTCTCTTTGGTCAAACCGAAGTTTTTGAGGAGGAATAAAAGATGGGAGATAGTTTCCTACAAGATTTCAGAGAGCTTCATTGAGAACCAGATAATAGAAGATATAGTTACACTTGATAATGCAAGGAAATCCTGCGATTTTCATAGGGATGTTATGGTGAAATACGGTTATTCTGCAAGGAA
>WAJY01000226.1 GCA_015523645.1 Geoglobus sp.
ATACAGGAAGCTGCGATGGAGGAGATAGGACTGGAAGTTGAGATAAAGCATGTTCCAAATCCCAGAGTAGAAAAGGAGGAACATGAGATGGTTATAGAAAACAGCAATTTCAAAAAACTGATGAATGGAAAAATAAAGGATCTGAAGGAGGCTATAAGAGACATATTTGCCACTCTGGAAAGCAGAAAAAGTGTTATCGAGGCATACAAAGACAGATTCTTACCAAAAGCATTGCTTGGAGAGAGATGATACTTATAACAGGCGGAAACGGATACATCGGAACAGCCATTACTGAAATGCTAATTAAAAATGGCAAAGAGTTCAGGATTTTTGACAACCTTTCTGGCTCAAGCCCCCTCAATCTTTTTTATTTGAACGACAGAGCAGAATTTATTTGGGGAGATGTCAGGAATATCAACGAGCTGAAAACAGCTTTTAAGGATATCGATAGTGTGATACACCTTGCAGCAAGGCTTCCAGCTGCACCTGGATTGGTTGATGAAATAAATGAGAATGTCAAATCTGTAAATGTGGATGGAACAGAGAATGTTCTCGAGCTTGCAAGAAAATATGATACCAGAGTTGTCTTCGCCTCAACATGCAACGTCTATGGCATTGGGATGAACTTAAGTGAGACCTCTGAAGTGAGACCGCTCAATCCCTATGCGGAATCAAAGCTTGAAGCTGAAAAGATGTGCATGGAATACTACAAAACCTACGGTCTGGATGTAGTGATAATCAGACTCTCCTCAGTTTACGGTTACAGCATTGGGGTTAGATTCAATCTTGTTGTGAATTACTTCACCATTAGAGCTCTAATGAACTATCCTCTTACCGTTTTCGGTAGGGGTGACAATTGGAGACCATTCGTCCATGTTAAAGATGCTGCAAAAGCATTCTTGTATTTCTTGGAAAAAGGGCGGGCAGGAGAGACATACAATGTGGGCAGTGAAAACTGCAAAATTGGAGATTTAGCGAAGAAAGTTAAGAGAATTGTAAATCCAAAAGCAAGGATTGTTTTTGTGGAGGACAAGGAGCCAGAATTCAGCTATCATGTCGATTTCACAAAAGCCATAAAAGCCGGTTTCAAGCCAAGATTCTCTTTGGAAGATGGGGTAAAAGAATTGGCAACAAAACTCGTTCATTTAAAAAATTACAGGCTATCTGATTGATGGATGGTGGTATTATGAAGGTGGCTGTAACTGGTGCTGGTGGATACGTTGGCGCAGGCTTATCTGCAAAACTTATTGAGAATGATTACGAGGTTGTGATGCTTGACAATTTTTTCAATTCTCAGGTAAAAAGTGTGAGAGGACAGGAGATTATTTGGGGAGATGTATGCAATAGACACGAGCTTGAGGATTTACTAAAAGGCTGTGATGCAGTAATTCATCTCGCAGCGATTTCTGGAGTTGTGGACTGTGATAGGTATCCAGATAAGGCGTATGAGGTTAATGTCATTGGAACTGCCAATGTGGCGTGGATTTGCAGAAAATATGGGATTGACATGATATTCCCCTCTTCAATGGCAGTTATCGGCAATCCTGTTAAATTGCCAATAAAATCCGACCACCCGAGGAATCCTCTAAACATTTACGGATTTACAAAAATGGCTGGTGAAGAAATTATAAAGGCGTTTTCAAAGGATTCATTTAATGCCCTAGTTTTTGTGAAGTCCAACCTTTATGGAGAATACACTGTTGATGGGAAAAAAATCAGCAAACGAACCGTGATAAACATATTCGTAGACAAGGCGAAAAGAGGTGAGAATCTGACAATACACAAACCCGGAACACAAGCAAGAGATTTCATTCACGTGCTTGATGTGATAGATGCATATGTGCTTGCTGTTGAAAAAATGCCTTCTGGATTTAACATCACAACTTTGGCAAGTGGTGAGTGCTTGTCAGTATTGGACATAGCAAACCTTGTCAAGGATCATTCTCCGAATCCAGTAGGTATTGAGTTAGTGGAAAATCCAAGAAAAGCCGAAGCTCGGGTTAGCAATTTTGAAATTGATACAGAGGAGGCAAAAGCACTTATCAATTTCAAAGCAAAAAGAAAGGTTAAAGATGAGATAGCGGTGTTATTGAAGTGATGGCAATGCAGGCAGTTATTCTTTCTGCTGGTGAGGGGACGAGAATGCGTCCTTTGACATACACGAGACCAAAGGTGATGCTGCCAATAGCAAATAAGCCGATACTCCAGCATTTAATTGAAAACCTTGCAAGGGCTGGTGTTGATGAGATTGTGCTGGTTGTGGGTTACAAGGAAGAGACGGTCAGAAAGTATTTTGGAGATGAATTCAATGGTGTGAAAATCAGATATGTGAGACAGAAAAAGCAGCTCGGCACAGCCCATGCTTTGTTATCTGCTGAGCATGTACTTGAAGACAGGTTCCTCATGCTCAATGGAGATGCGATAGTTTTCGAAGATGACTTGAAAAAGCTTGTAAAGGAGGAAAGTGGGATAGCGGTTTTTGAAGTCCCTAACCCTCAAGACTTTGGCGTTGTTGAGGTTGTTGATGGAAATGTGAGTAGAATAATCGAAAAACCTGAAAAACCAAAATCAAGGCTGATAAATGCTGGAGTGTATGCTTTCACAAAGGAGATAATGGACTATGTAAGAAATACACCTATTTCAGTCAGAGGGGAGTATGAGGTAACGGACTCGATAACCATGGCTGTATCAAATGGGTTTGAATTTAAAGCCGTGGAAATTGAAAGGTGGATAGATGTTGGCTATCCATGGGACATGCTTAAAGCGAATGAAGAGCTCTTGGCAAATCTTGAATCAAAAATTGATGGAAAGATCGAGGAGAACGTAACTATAAAAGGAGAGGTTATTGTTGAAGAAGGCAGTTTAATCATGTCAGGGAGTTATATTGTTGGTCCTGTGATAATAGGGAAAAACTGCAGGATAGGTCCCAACTGCTACATAAGACCCTATACATCTATCGGCAACAACTGTCACATTGGAAATGCTGTTGAAGTTAAGAACTCAATAATTATGGGGAACACAAAAATTCCCCACTTCAACTATATCGGCGACTCAATCGTTGGTGAGAATTGCAACTTTGGAGCAGGAACGAAAATAGCAAACCTTAGACTTGATGAAAAAGAGGTGACTGTGAATGTTAAGGGTAAAGTTATCAACACAGGGCTGAGAAAGTTTGGAGCTGTAATAGGTGATAATGTTAAAACAGGCATTAATGCTTCAATAAATGTTGGAGCTTTTATAGGAAATGATGTTTTTATAGGTCCCGGAGCGGTTGTTAGTGGTGTTGTTGAGCCTAATTCGAGGATATATTAGGTGATGTGAATGAAAGCTGTGATCCTTGCAGCGGGAGAAGGGCAAAGACTCAGACCATTTACTGCAAGTAAACCCAAAGTGATGATTAAGGTTGGTAATCGTCCAATACTGCAGTATGTGGTTAACGCCTTAGCTGAAGCTGGCGTAAGGGAACTGTTTATGGTTGTTGGTTATAAGAAAGATAGAGTTATGAGCTATTTCGGTAACGGGAGCAATTTTAATGTGAAAATCAGGTATGTTATCCAGAAACAACAGCTTGGGACGGCACATGCACTTAAACAGGTTGAAAAAGTTATTGAAGGCAAGTTCCTTGTTGTTTCAGGCGACAACATTATTGACTCCAGAACAGTTGCCACTGCTTTAAAATCAGACAACTCAGTAGTTTATAAGGACGTAAAAGAATCCTCAAAATACGGTGTTCTGAAGTTAAAAGAAGATGGAATTGTTGATAGGATAATTGAGAAGCCGAAGGAAGAAGTGAGCTATTTGGCAAATACCGGTGTGTATTCACTGAATGAAGAGGTTTTCAATTACATAGGAGAGGAAAGAGAATTGACGGCTGTCATAAATAAAATGATTGAAAGTGGCGTTGTGTTCAGAGCTTTCGAGACTGATGGTGTGTGGATCGATATAGTGTATCCGTGGGACATTCCGATTGTAAATGAGTTTGCCCTTAAAAATGTTGGTAAGCAGATAAATGGGAAAGTCGAGAGCAATGTCATAATTTCTGGAGATGTTGTTATTGGCGAGAGAAGCATAATCAGAAGTGGAACATATATAAGAGGTCCTGCTATCTTGGGGGAAGGTTGTGAGGTAGGACCTAATGCCGTAATTGGACCTGGAGTCTCTATTGGGAACAATACAAGAGTTGAACCTTTCTCTTTGATCCAGAATAGCGTGATAGGGGATAACGTTATCATCGGAAGTGGAAGCAAAATAGAAAGCTCTGTTGTGGATTCAGGGACGAGAATCATGTCTGGATTTACTGCATTGAAGGATAGAACTGCAATTGATGTTAATGGACATTTTGTTAAAACAGAAACAGGAGTATTTATCGGAGAAAGATGCATCATTGGAGCAAGGGTTGTTGTGATGCCTGGAACCATAGTGGGGAACGATGCAACAGTTAGTCCTTTGAAGGTTCTTTCAGGTAAGATTCCTGATAATGCAAGGGTGATTTGAGTGTGTGGGATAGTAGGCTACATAGGATTTAGAAAGGCTGATCAGGTTGTAATCTCCTCACTCAAAAGATTGGAATACAGAGGTTACGACTCTTGGGGGATTGCGGTAAAACACAATAACAAAATAATGCTTGTAAAAAGGGTTGGGGCTATCAGCGAAGATAAAATGCATGAAATGGCAGAGGGAAACATCGGTATAGGACATACAAGATGGGCAACCCATGGAAAACCCTCGGAATTTAATGCACACCCACATACAGATTGTTCTGGAGAAATTGCAGTTGTGCATAACGGTATAATCTCAAACTTTCAGAGCCTTAAAGAAGAGCTAGAAAAAAAGGGGCACAAGTTTAAATCAGAAACCGATACCGAGGTGATATCTCATTTAATTGAGGAATTCTACAGGGGAGATTTAAAAGATGCCGTATCTAAAACAATAGATGTGCTCCGGGGTTCTTATGCCATTGTGGTTATGCATGCAAGAAAAGAGGAACTTGTGGCAGTCAGATACAAGAGTCCACTTGTTCTTGGAATCGGTGATGAGGAGTGGATCATAGCTTCTGATGTTCCAGCAATACTGGACTATACAAGCAGAGTCATTTATCTTGAGGACGGAGACGTGGTCAGCTTAACAAAAGAGGGTTTTGAGATATGGAAAGGAAATGAGAGGGTTGAGAGAAAAATCGAAACAATACCTTGGAGCATTGAGGATGCTGAAAAGGGTGGATATGATCATTTCATGCTAAAAGAGATACATGAAACACCGAGAGTCATAGAGGATACTCTCTTTGAGTACATCTCTGAAGGTGTTGATATAGACGTCAGTTTTTCCGCGGGAATTTCTGAGATTATATTCATTGCGTGCGGCACATCATATCATGCAAGCCTTGTTGGCAAGTATTTGATAGAGAAGCTGACCGGAATTCCTGCAAGGGTTGAATTTGCATCAGAGTTCATTTACAATCAGCCACCTATGAGCAGGTCTCTTGTCATCTCCATAACACAGTCAGGGGAGACGGCAGACACTCTTGAAGCGATGAGAATAGCAAAAAAACATGGAGCCAGAGTTCTTGCAATAGTCAATGTTCTAGGCAGCACAGCCACCAGAATAGCTGATCACGTACTTTACACGAGAGCGGGTCCTGAGATTAGTGTTGCAGCGACAAAGTCTTTCATAGCCCAGCTGGTAATTCTATACTTGATTGCATTGAAGCTCTCCAGACTGTCAAGGAGTGAAATAGAAAGATTGGCAGAAGAGTTGAGAGTCATGCCCGAACTTGTGAGAAAGGTTTTGGAGCAAGAAGGAAAAATTGAGCAAATAGCTGGAAAACTTGCAGGCTATGAAAACATGATGTACATTGGAAGAGGGATTGGCGTCCCTATAGCCATGGAAGGGGCTTTGAAAATGAAGGAGATCTCCTACATTCATGCCGAAGCTTATCCTGCTGGAGAGCTAAAACATGGTCCCTTTGCACTTCTGGGAAAAAACACTCCTGTGATTGCCTCGCTTGTTCCTGATGAAACGTATGAGATAATGCTAAGCAACATCAAAGAAGTTAAAGCCAGAGAGTCATTGGTTATAGCAGTTGCAGACGAGCATGACAGTGAAATTGAGAAATACGTGGATTTTGTTATCAGAGTGCCGAAAACAGATTCTATATTTACAGCAATAACCCACTCTGTTGCGTTGCAGCTGCTTGCCTACTACACTGCAAGAGAGAGAGGATGTGAGATAGACAAACCAAGAAATCTCGCCAAAAGCGTCACTGTGGAGTGAGCGATGCAAGAATTTTGAATCATAAAAATTTGTAGGAAAGGTAGCTAAAATCATAGCCTCTTTACCAAAGATTGGGCATACAAGGGCTAAATGCTTGTAGTCATGTTCCATCAAAAAACAAGCTAGCTAGAGTTAGAATTCCAAGAATTGTTATGAACGCATTTATTATTGCCTTCAGCCTTTCACTTCTGGTTTTTGTGCTGATTCTTGTACCAGCATACACCCCAATGATTGAGCCGGGCACGAGGACAGTGGCGATTGCATAGTCAACGCTCCCGATTAGCGAGTAATTCAGAAAGCTTAAGAAAGACAGCAAAAGTCCGTAGAATATAGAGATGCCAACAACGTCATTTGATGATATTTTTGCCAAATTCATCAACGCTAGACTAACTATAACCCCTGCACCAACTGAGGTGAATTGGACAGCAAGACCAATAACAAATCCCAAAAGATAGAGATAAAGCATCTTGGGTTTGATCTGCAAGCTTATCTCCTTTTTAATTAAGCTCAAAAAACCGCTGAAGGTGAGGACTAATCCTAGAAAAAGGGTTAAATACCTGTCGAGAACATCACCAGCAATAACCCTCAGAAAGAATCCTCCTATGATGATCGCCGGAATGCTGCCTGCAAGAAGCCTTAAAGCTAAGTCGTACCTTATTTTTCCAATTCTGTG
>WAJY01000227.1 GCA_015523645.1 Geoglobus sp.
TTCAAATTTTGTCCTGTAGGAATAGAATCTTGAGAGATGGGCAACTTTGGGGTAGATAGATATGTCCTCTAATTCCTTAAACTTCTCTGCTATTTCAGGCAGTTTATCGAACTCTTCATTGATCAAAACATCCTGTCTCTCAATTAAAATCTGACAGAAATAATGTATCTCTCTCGCAATGCGCTCCAGTTCATTTACATTGCCCATGCTTAAATTTAGATTTTCTATCATATCCACTATTTTCCTGCAGTCATCTATTTTCAATTCTGGACCATAAAACATGGAAAGAATCTCCAAGATCTTCTCAAATTTTTCAATTTTGTATCTGGTTTCCTTCACCGATAGAGTGAAGGAATGTAAATTCATTTTCTGATCGTATGCATCCACAAAATTTGACATATAATGCAGCTCATGCACCAACATTTTAAGAGTTGGCTTTATCAGTTCATTCTGGATATATTCAATTGATTTTGACTCAATATCAAAATTTTCTACATGGATTTCATCCCTAAGATCTTCGCTCACTCTGAAGTTTGGAGAAATGTTCTTCAATGCAATTTCTAACTCTCTTCTGATTTTGCTGGTTTTTTTATCCGTTGATTCCTCCTTAACCAGTTTTTCTTTAACTTTTAAAGCTTTTTCAGGGTTAATCTGATATGCCTTTTCTCCTTTTTTTGTTGCGAAAAATATAGCCCTCGGGAGATATACAGGTCTGCCCGGTAATTTTTTCAGAACTGTCTCTTTCAAACTCGCCTCTCCTTTTATTTTCTTGCTCACATAAGCAGAGAAAGTACTTTTCTTAAGACCTGCTTTTATCTCTATCTTTTTAGGTACAGGCTCCTCGTCTTCGAGAATTAGATCCAGTATCGCATTTATAATCCTAGAGCCCATCTTTCCATTTATGAGGGTATCCAGTATTTCATCTGAAACATCAACTCTCTCAATATTATCCCACCTATCTATGAATATTCTTTTCAGTTCATCTCTCATGGTTATTTAGTTATTACATTGTAAATATATACTTTTCTATAATCCTGTTATGTCCTTAGGATACCGAAAATTATAAGTAACCAAAGTAACCAAATAAAAAAAAGGGTGAGAAAATGTATGAAATCGAATTCAAAAAAGAAGGAGTGGGGATCAGGAAAAGGATAAACGATAAACTTCTGGGTATGAAGACCATTGAAGAGAAATATACCTATGATGAACTATCCAAGATGAATGACCTCGAACTCAAAGTGAAAATGCCCATTAAACCTGTGATAAAAAATGGTGTATTGACATCGATAGTTATGAAGATTGTGGAACTCATAGAGCCAACTTTCATCGAAACAGAGTCAGATGAGATATCAAATGAAAGAGGGAATTCAAAAGGTATAGAGGTTCCAGAGAGAGTTGAAAAACAATTGAGAGAGAGGATTTTTCCACGTTATATCAAACAATATGCCTATCGCAGGTACAAAAAGGGCACACAAGCATGTTTAATTGCCGAGATAATCAAAGAGAGGGGAGAAATAAATGATCGTGAATTAAGAACAGAGTTGCAGAAGAGAGGTTATTCCGGAACTGGTGGCTCTATCGGAGCCACGATTAAAGTTCTGAAAGAGGTTACGAGAGAGATAAGAGTGGAAGGTAGGGGAGAGGGCAAAAAGTATCACTGGATAGGCGAATAGGCACTGAAAATTTGTTGAAAAGTTAAAGGAAGATATTAGCGTGAGCTATGGAGAGAATAATCAAGTTAAATAAAGGTGAGAAAAATGTCCGAATATCGAGAAAAAGAAGTTGAAGAAATAGGAGGGATGGGATGGAAAATCATTAAGAATGGAGAAGAGGAGAGAATACGTGTTCTTGAGCGGTGGAAAAATAGGAAGATACCTCTTGCAGCAGTTATGAAATTCAAAGATGAAACAGCAATCGGATACGTTTCATCTCATCCATTTAACGGTTCAGTGGAATATGTTGAAATCATAGTGAGGAAAAATCCCAGAGGGTACTACATTGTTCTGGAGTCCAACAGGGATGATATCAAAAGAAGAGCGATAAACACTGGCAGAGATTACGAATACATAGAGTGGATCTATAGGAATGGTGAGAATCCTTTCTTTATCACGTGGATAAAATTCTTAGATGGCAAGCTGGATGAAGAGATTCTTCAGGTAGTGGAAATAAAAATAGGCAAGTTCAGCCGTTATTTCATACTGGCGGTTTACAGATACAAATCAGATCTTATTCAGGAGCTGAACCTGAAAGGGTTCAGAGAGACGTTGAGAAGATTGCAGTTTGTGGAATTCCAGATGAGGTGGATGGATATCCGGAATTTAATAATAGGAGGTGAGGCTAACTGAAATGTGGAAAACAGTTTTGGTCAGGAGAAATGGTTGAAGAACTCAATAAACTTGGAGAGAAACTGCTGGAGATGGACAGGACAGCAGATATGATGTGGAACTGGATTCAGTGGATAGAGAGCATTGCAATTGGATACCAGTGCCCTTACTGTGGAAGCAGGAGTATCATGGAAAAGGAGTTCAGGGGAGATGATCCAAGGTTAGATGACCTGGTTGTTATTAATGAAGATGAGACAGATATATTCTGGTACTGCCCAGAATGCGATCTTGTTCTTCTGGAACCTCATGAGATAGAGTGCGAA
>WAJY01000228.1 GCA_015523645.1 Geoglobus sp.
GTCTCTTTCCATTTTCATCCCTCCAAGACTATTTTGGAGTTTTCAAATATTTATAATTTTTAGTTGTATTAAAAATTCCGTTAAGAGAGTCTTCCTTTCCCCCCATCGGTGTCAAAATGATGGATTTTTAATACTTGTAAAAATTTAGATGCAGTATATTTGTCTTTGTTAGAAAACATTATATTATCAGTTTTACAGTTTAAAAAAACAGAATCGATTGGCAAGCTGGTGGAGGTGATTAAGTGGAAAATCTGGAGTTTGTTAGGTTTGTGGTTGATGATGGTGTGGCTTGGATAGAGCTTAATAAGCCACCTTTAAACATCCTTGACATAAAAATGCTGAAAGAACTCTCTACTGCTTTGAAGGAAGCAGATAGGAGAGATGAAGTCTTTGCAATTTGCATAAAAGCCTCTGAAAAAACCAAAGCTTTCTCTGCTGGTGCTGACGTTAGAGATCACATGGCTGACAGATTGAAGGAGTTCATAGATGCATTCAACAACGTCTTTTACACGATGTGGAGCATCGAAAAGCCAATTATCTCTGCTGTCAAAGGATATGCTTTAGGGGGAGGCTGTGAGATTCTTTTAGCCTCAGACATTGTAATTGCTGCTAGTGATTCAAAAATAGGCCAGCCTGAGATTACGGTGGGTGTGTATCCTCCTGTTGCTGTTGTTCTAATGCCACTGCTCTCTGGATACCAGAGAGCTGCTGAACTCATACTGACAGGAGAGATGATTGATGCAGAAAGAGCTGAGAGAATTGGACTTGTAAACAAAGTTGTTGAGGCTGATAAGCTGGATTCTGCTGTGAAAGAATTTGTAGGAAAGCTTGGAGAGAAAAGCTCAGTGGTGTTGAAAATAACCAAAAGAGCTCTTTATCAGAGCATTGGGATTGAAGAGCTCAAACAAAAGCTTGAAGCTGTAACAGAGACATACATTAACGATCTAATGAAAACAGAGGATGCCAATGAGGGTTTAAAGGCGTTTATGGAGAAGAGAAAGCCTGTGTGGAAGGGGAAATGATGGTTAAACGCTGTCGTTTTCCTGTGAGGGTTCGTTGGCTTGATTGCGACCCTCTGGGCGTTGTCTTTTTCACAAAATACTTGGAATGGTTTGATGTAATCGGGGTATTTGAATTACTGAGGAATGCAGGAATTACAGTGGATGGAAAGGGAGAGATTAAGCTTGACGGAGAATATACGGGAGCTTCAATGGTAATAAAAAATGTGAGTTGTGAGTACTTCTCTCCTGCTTATTTTGATGATGAACTCGAAATAGAGGCTAGATGTAAGAAAATTGGCAACAAATCTATATCTTTTGAACTCTATCTGCTTAAAGGAGACGAAAAGCTAGCAAAGGCTGAGTTCACATTTGTTTTTATAAATCCAGAGCTTAAAACATCCATTGAAATCCCAGAAAATATAAGAGAGAGACTTAAAACTTTTTTAAGGAATAATAATCGCTCTTCCTAAAATCTCGCCGTTCTTTAATTTCTCAAAAGCAGTGTTTATTTCGTCAAGCGAATATCTATGGGAGATTAGGGGCTCTAGACTTATCTTTCCTCTCATTAAAAGCTCGAATATCTGGATGTATTCAGATTTTGGACATCCTAGGGCTCCATGCACCGAAATTTCTCGAAACATAAGCCTTCCTGCATTTATTGGAAGATTTTCTGGAGTAAAACCAACGACTAAAACTCTGCCTGCAGGTTTTACACTCTCAAAGGCATTTTTAATTGTTTGGGGTTTCCCTATAACCTCAGCAGCAACATCAACACCCATACCAGAGATTCTTCTTATTTCCTTAACAGGATCTTGCTCACTTGCATTTATCGTCTCATCTGCACCTAGCTTTTTAGCTAGCTCAAGCTTTTTCTCATTGATGTCTATGGCTATGACCGTTGCTCCAAATGCCTTGCCCATTTGAACAAAGTTCAATCCAAGCCCTCCACATCCATAAACAGCCAGAGTCTCACCAGCCTTTATACTAGCCCTCCTCCTCAATGCGCTGTATGCAACAGCAACCGCATCAGCCAGTATGCAAGCTTCTCTAACCGGGATTCCTTTCGGAAGGTGGAGCGTATCTTTTGCAGGAAATGCAACGTACTCTGCAAATCCACCATCAATGTGGTTTCCAAGCATCTTCATGTTTATGCACTGATTGTCCATTCCGCTTCTGCAGTAGTAGCATTTCCCGCATGTGGACAATACTGGTA
>WAJY01000229.1 GCA_015523645.1 Geoglobus sp.
ACCCTGTAAAATCTGAACAAAACTGATTCAATCTAAGCCATCGTCACTTGATCTTTTTTAGTGTGAATTTTTCATCTGCACCAAAGTTATTCTATACGATCCTGTCTAAAATTCTCTCATACCGAAACTCAAACATAAACATAATGAATGAAATTTGTAAAAAATTGGAGGTGAGTTAAAAATTGAAATTAAAAAAGTAAAAAATTTACTGATTCATAATAATATGGAACCTCATTGTCCAGAAACTTGCTTTATAACTCTTTCAAATTCCTCATAGGGCAATGCCCCTGAAACCTTCTTACCGTTAATGAAGAAGGTTGGCGTACCTCTCACCCCAAGTTTCATTCCTTCATCTCTGTCTTTCAGTATTTCATCTCTGTATTTACCTGATTCAAAGCAATTCTTAAAGCTCTCAACGTCCATTCCCAAAATTTTAGCATATTCTACAAACTTGCTGGAGTTTTTCATCCACTCACTCTGCCTTTCAAAAAGCATGTCATGATACTCCCAGTATTTTCCCTGTTCCAAAGCACAGTTTGCAGCCTCATGGGCTTTTATTGCTATTTCTCCATGCATTGGAAGAGGGAAGTCTTTGAAAACAAGCTTAACATCAAAATTTTTCATGATTTCTGGAAGGGTCTGGGTTGCAAACTTAGCACAGAATGGACAGGCATAATCAGAGAACTCGACTATCGTAACACTCGCATCTCGATTTCCTTTGAAAGGTTCGTTCTTTGTATCTATCTTCACCTCAGGCTGAGGAGTTGGAGTCTTGCTAACATTCTCTCCTTTCTCTATTTTCTCAGGCAATCTTACAAGGTTGAGAATTAAATATTCCCCATCTTTTGTTGTGTAAAGACTTATGTCTGCCAAAGGAGAATCATCCCTCTTTAATGTGAAATTAAACCTGTAAAACTCATCTTCCTCCTTTGAATCGGTTAACTCTGCCGATATGCCTGGCTTAACAAGCTTGTAGTTAACAAAATCGGAAACTCTACCCTCAATCTCATCAATCGGAACTTTTAAAGAATTGTTTGACTCATTAAGCTGAGGGCTTGCTGAAGATAGATTTCCAGCAAAATAGCCTATCAGCAATCCAATAACTATAGATACCGCAGAGACTATCAGGATTGTTGATACATCTTTATCACTCATATCCCCTCCTCTCCCTATCCATTTATAAAACTTGTGGTTAACCAGAGGAGATTTTAATTAAAATCTCAAAGTAACGAGGTGGTGTTGGCAATGGTTTTGGAGTTTGGATAATACCGCACTCATTACAGCAATCTCCCCCTTTCTTGGTATATTTCCTCCCTTTTTCTGGGCATGGAAGCTGTCATCCACGAAGAATGGGGATTATGCTTTATAAGCTTGTTTAATCAATAAATACATATTTCCTCTTCTTTCAACTTTTAAAATGTAGATTGTTTTATTGGCCTTATTGAGATAATAAATTAAATTGAGATAATAAATTAAACCTGAAAACTCCAATTCTGATACGATAGTGTTCTCTTCACCTTCTATTTTTTTGACGTGGAATTCTCTCCAAGAAACAGAATCTGTTTTCATAACCTCATGAAGTTCAGCAAACTTCCTTAATTTGGATTTTTGTAGATTTTTCATCTTCTTGTTACCTTTTGTGATACAATAACTCTAAACACCAAGCTCACTTTCAGTTCATTCCAATCAACATACTGTTCTTTTAACGATTCTTCTTTCAACTCCCTGATTTCATAGAGTTTTTTCAGAAACTTTCTTCATAGAATTATAAGCTCTTCAGGTTTTTCGAGTTTTTCTCTTATCTTTTTATCTCGATTTGAATGTCCTGCAGGAGCGATTCGTTCAAAGTTTCATGAGTATTTATCCAGCCATCGTATAAAAATAATTTGCCCCTTCCTGAGTTTCGAAAAACTTGATATTGGAGATATAAATCAATTTTGAACAAAGAGAGGAAGGAAAAAATCAGAGGTATTTACAATTTTCAAACCAAATACTGTTAACTGAGAAAGGAAAAAATTTTAATAGTCTTTCAAACTTCCTTGTTTAAAGGAGTGGTTCGGATGTCAAGGTTGGTTGTTCCAGCTTTGATGTTCGTTCTGCTCTGCCTAAGTTTCATCCAAGTTGTAAATGCAACTACAGACACAGATGGAGATGGCTATCCTGACTGGATGGAACAGCTTTGTGGGACAGATCCAAATCAGCCCGACATGCCAACTAAGGATCAGGTATTGAATGCGGTTGTGCAGAAGGTTATTGAATACTTCAGCTCTCCTCCAGAAGAGAGGCAAGCAATTTTGAATCAGGTTATAGAGTTAGTTATCGTTTACTTCAGCCTTCCTTCAGAGGAGCTTCTGGTTTCAGAGCATGTTGGCTACTCTGGAGGTGAAGTAAATGCTGGGGATGTTAGCGTTAGCTTTCCCTCAGGGAGCTTCTCAAGCAGCACAGAGGTGAAGGTATACAAGGTTTATGAGAACCCTTTTGGAGAGAATGCAATATCAAGTGCATTCAGGCTTGAGGTTTCAGACTCATTTTCAAAGCCTGTTGAGGTTAGAATAAAGTATTCAGGAACTCCAAGTGGTGAGGTTGTTATTGCAATTGGGGAAAAAAGCTTTGTTGGTAGTCTTGGAGAAGAGGAGGAGACATATTACTTTATCCCTGCAACGATTTCGAATGGTTATGCAACGGCTGAAATACCAGGAATGGCAAGCCTTTCAGCATCTCAGGTTGGAATTAAAGCCAGCACAACAGGATATTCCTTTGACCTATGGGTTTTGGCTGGGTATTCGAAATACGAGACAGATCACTTCAGAATTTACTTCCCATCAAGCCTCGCTTACAGCTCAGCAATAGAAGAGCTTGGAAATGCTTTGGAAAACGCCTACAAAACCTACAAGAACATGGGATTCAGCTATTCTGCAAGAACGAAATGGCCTATGGAGGTTGTTGTTAAAAAACTTGGGAGTGGGGTGTATGGATATTACTCACCCTCCATGTTTGGAGTGAACTATGGAAAGATGGAGATAAATAAGGATAAGCTTGACAACATGGAGGAGATGAAAATAACAGCAGGACATGAGTTCTTCCACTTCGTGCAAGATCTCTACGATCCGAGAAGTTCGATATCAAAAGCTAAGGGATGGTTCTACAACCATTACTGGCTGGATGAAGCCACAGCAGTATGGGCTGAGGAGAAGTTTTCTTCAAGCTCAAACTACATCTCTCCTGTAAGGAGCGGTAACGAGTTTGCTCCATTCAACGGAATGCAGGCTGGAGCTGAAATAGATGCAAGGAACCATGGCTATGGAATGTCAGCTTTGATAAAGTATCTTGTTAAGAAGCATGGAGAGAGTGTTCTTGTCAACATATATAACAGGATAAGGGCTGGAGATCATCCGGTTGATGCGATAGAGAATGCAGCTGGGGATCCTTCAGACTGGTACCTTGACTTTCTTAAGGAGTACATCATAGGGAATGTTTATAAAGACTTCACACCATTAAGCAACCTAGCAGGAAGATTCACGATAAGTTCTGAAAAAGACAATCATACATCCTTTCTGCAGAGTTATCCAGATTTGTCTGGAAAGCTCTTCTTGATCAGGCTAAGCTACCCAGACATGCCAGAGAATGCTGTTATGACAATAAAGGATGATAGCGTGTGGGGTGAGATTACAGTTTTTAAGGTGAAAAGCGATGCAATCGAGTATCTGGACAATGGCTATGATGAGGTTGCGATATCTAATTTGAAAGGATTGCAGGATAACGGCTGGAATCTGCTGATTCTCGAGACGAATGTCAGAGCTATCTCACCTTACACTGATGAGGGGCAGATAAAGGTTGAGGTGAATGTTACGAATCTCACTGCTATCGAGCTTTGGAGCGGAAACTGGCAGGGAAAATTCTGCTGGAAACTTGATCCATCTGAAGATCCGGTTTGCTGGAATGAAAGTGGAACGTGGAGAGCAACTGTAACCGGAACAAATGCTCAGATGAATATCTACGATGAGACTGGTGATCTAATTGGATCCGGAAGTGGACTCTGGGGAAGAAATCCAGGAGACTCGATTTCAGTTCCTGTTTCAACAGATCTTATGACCAATCCTATTAACATTGTTGGCACAAGGGTTTCAGAAAGCTTTGTCCAAGGAACTTGGAGTGTTTACGATCCAGATGGAAGTTATGCCACTGGAACTTGGAGCGGAACAAGAGAATAGAAATATTAATTTTTTACAGGCTGAAGTAAAGCCCAACTAGCTGTATCACATCACTGACTATCTCCTGCTTCAAAGCTTGATCATTAGTTGAGAAATACTGACCAACAGCAGCTATAACTCCTTGCAAAACGTCTTGTCTTGATGGAGTTTGAGTTGTCCAGTCAAAGCTTGAATAGTATTTGGATAC
>WAJY01000230.1 GCA_015523645.1 Geoglobus sp.
GTTTGAGGATGCCTCGCTCATTGCAATTATGTAGTATGCTGGAAGTGCATATCTCAATGAAGGGAGGCTAATTCTCTCAACATCAAAATGCCTTGATAGGTTATTCAAAAATTCATCAAAAAAAGTCTGCAGACTCTCATTTGCTCTCATCTCGCTCACAACTCCAACCCTGAATTTTTTGAAAACTGGCTTGTATTTAAAGCTCCTACCGGCATTTGTTGAGTCCCTTTCATCCTTTCCTGCAATTACCTCAAGCAGTAGTCCAAGATCATCAATGCTTGCTGCCATTGGTCCAATCTGCTCAAGGCTGTTGGCGTATGGTATCAAGCCATATCTTGAGACAAGTCCATAAGTTGGCTTTAGTCCATAAACTCCCGTGAAGCTTGAAGGACATCTTATGCTTCCTCCTGTATCTGTTCCAAGTGCCAATACAGTTTCGTCTCCTGCTATCGCTGAAGCGCTTCCCCCGCTGCTTCCTCCTGCCACTCTCTCAGTATCTCTCGGATTTTTGACAACTCCAAAATATGATGTTTCTGTTGTTGTGCCCATTCCAAATTCGTCCATGTTTGTTTTTCCAATGAGTATTGCTCCCTCCTGCTTTAATCTCTCAACAACATGCGCATCAAATGGGGGAATGTAGTTTTCAAGCATCCTCGATGCACACGTTGTTCTTATACCTTCAGTTGAGATGTTGTCCTTGACTGCAACAGGAATTCCTGCCAGCTTCCCTTTCACCATTCCTCTATCATATTCCTCAGCTTGCCTCAATGCAACCTCCTTTGTTATGGTTATGTAAGAATTATACTTGTTTCTCTCTGCTTTCTCTAAAAGCTTAGAAACAGCGTCGTAAGCTTTTTCGCTCTCAAGCCTCTCTCTCCACTCTCTAACTGTTATCATTCCACAACCCTCGGTCCTTTGAAGTATCCATTCTCTTTGTATCTCGCATTGGCTAAAACTGCATCTCTGTCTAGCGTTTTCCCCGGCTTGTCTTTTCTGAAAACGTTCTTTAAAGGTAGAACATGGTAAGTTGGCTCCACATCAGCTTCAATTTCATCAAGCTGATCGAAAAACTCAATTATCTTTTTGAAGTCCTCCTTGAATTTTTTAACCTCCTCCTCCTTCAGCTCTATTTTTGAGAGGTTTGCTATGTGCCTTACAACATCCTCATCTATCATCTCCTTGGAGGTGGTTGATAATATTAATAAGTTTTTCATTCCATTGCTCTGCTCAGCTGAACTTTGAATAGGCTTTTGAGATCTCCCAAATGTTTTAATGTAGGAGGTTGTTGAGGCTGTATGAGATATGTGAAGGAAAGACTCCAAATTTTAATTGCATTCACCCTAACTCTCCCTTGGCTCTTCTCATTCCTTCTCTCCATCCATTATCCTGCCCATATCGAAGCTTTGCTTTCAGGCATTGCTGTTTTAGGCTCTGCATTCCTCCTTTCATGGGCAGCTGAAACAGCAGAAATGGACATTCCAAGAAGTGTAAGCCTTGCAATTGTTGCACTGCTTGCAGTGCTGCCAGAGTATGCGGTTGATGCGTACTTTGCATGGATGGCTGGCAAGGTTGGTGGGGAGTATGTTCACTATGCAACAGCCAACATGACAGGAGCAAACAGACTGCTAATAGGTCTGGGATGGAGCCTTGTGATGGTAATAGCAATCTTAAAATCGAAGAAAGGGAATATCAGGCTTGACGAAGGCTTGCAGCTTGAGATATTCTTTCTCTTCATAGCAACTGTTTACGCCTTCTCTTTACCACTCAGAGGAGAAATTTCAGTTTTTGACAGCCTTGTGTTTGTTTCAATGTACATAATCTATGCTTACCTCACAACAAGGTCTCGCAAGGAAGAATTCGAGATTGAAGGTGTTCCAGAGTATCTATGCTCCCTCTCTGAAAAGAAAAGAAGGATTAACGTTGTCTCTTTCATGCTGTATGCAGGTTTCATGATATTCATAAGTGTTGAGGCATTCAGTGAAGGTCTTTTAGGAACTGCAGAGACTTTCAGCATTGACAAGTTTCTTATGGTTCAGTGGCTGGCTCCACTTGCAAGCGAATCTCCAGAGTTTATAGTTGCAATTTATCTGGTAAGAAGGCTTAGGCTTTCTGCAGGTCTGAACGCTCTAATCTCGTCCAAGGTGAACCAGTGGACACTGCTCATCGGGACAATAGCAATTGTGTTCAGCATATCATCCTTGCATGTAATTGCCCTGCCTCTCGATCTCAGACAGAAAGAGGAGGTCCTTCTAACAGCCTCCCAGTCGCTGTTTGCAACCTCAATTATATTAACCAGAAGGGTTAACCTGCTTTCAGCATCTTCCCTCTTCATTCTATTCATTCTTCAGTTTGTTTTTCCGTCTGTTTATGCTAGAACTATTCTCAGCATAACCTATCTAGCATTATCATTACCTTTGCTTTACAGAAACAGGGCTGAGCTTCTCGGAACATTCTCCTACATCAAAACCTTAACGAGGCGTTAGATGCTATGAACTCATTTATCAGCTTTGCTGAAAGCGTTTGCGTTACCATGTTTATATCTGGAACAACCTCAACAATGTCAAACGCAATGATTCTGTCTGCAGCTTCGTCTATAACTTTCAAAAACTCGTATGGGTTGATACCAAAAGGTTCAGGTGCAGAAACGCCTGGAGCAAACGATGGATCAAAAACATCCATGTCAAGCGAGAGATACATTCTCTGTTTCGATTCTAGGGAGTCAAGGAGGTCTTCGAATCCGTATTCCAGCAGATCCCATGAATAGTAAACCTCGACTCCTGAATTTTCAGCAAATTCCCTCTCCTCCTTTGTTCCACTTCTCACCCCGGCTATTATAACCTCATCTGCCATCTCCATCACCCTTCTTGTTGTGCATTCATGGCTGTAGGGATTGGAGTCAAACCCCTCTCTCAGATCAAAGTGTGCATCAAAGACAAGATAGGTGAAGTCTTCCAAGTTTCTTGCGACCATGTAGCTTACTGTATGTTCTCCACCCATCACTATCGGAATGGCATTGATTTTTTCAAGAAACTTCGAAACCCTCTCTGACACTTCCTCAAAACTTCCGTCGCAGTTAACATTTCCTCCATCTGCAATTCTTGCAAAGTCTAAGTTGTAGTCAAAATAGAGGGAATAGCTTTCAAGATTCCAGCTTGCCTCCCTTATTGCGTTTGGAGCGAATCTTGAGCCAGGTTTGAATGATTGGGTTGCATCGTATGGAATTCCAAATATCACGTAATCAGCGTCGCTGACAGAGGAATTTGATGTTGCAAAAAAGCTGTCAATGTGCATGTTACTTTTCTGCTATCTTCCTCTTTCCAAGGGATTCGATGTAGATTATCTCATTACCTGGCTGAACCTTGTCAGCAACATCTTCACCAAACTCTATTTCGAAGGTTTCATAGGTTTCAAGATCCATGAGCTGGGCTACGTTGTTTGTTACACTAATCACCTGAGCTCTCTTTCTCTCCACTATCGGCACGTATATCTTGGCTGTCACTGGTTGAACTATGCTCCTCTTTTGCTTATCAAAAATTCCAATTGCATCTATTCTAGCCTTTGCCGCTCCATGCTTTCCTGGCTTGCTTACAGACATGCTTACGATCTCACATGGTTCATCATCTATTATCACATAGCCTCCCTCCCTCAATTGCCTTACCTCAACCTGCTGTCTCATGAGCATTACCTCCTTTCTGCCATCTCTTCAATGCTTCAAATATAAGCTTTTCCTATTTCAAGGTTTTATGTCGCACTCAATTTTATCTAATGCGGGGCTTAAAATCCTGAGATGAGGTTTGGATCAAAAGAAGATAACTTTTATTATGTTAAATAATGAAAAACCTGATGAGGTGAATGGATGAGGGTTGTTATTGTTGGTGGTGGTGCAGGTGGAATGACAGCGGCATCGAGAATAAAGGCTTTAAAGCCAGAGTGGGATGTGAAGGTTTTTGAGGCAACATCCTTTGCAAGCCATGCTCCATGCGGAATACCCTATGCAATAGAATTTGATTTTCCAAGTGAGGAATTGATGTACTACAAGCCAGAGGTTTTCATCAAGGAAAGGGGCATAGATTTGCATCTCAACTCCAGGGTTGTTAAAGCAGGAGAAGGATATGTTGTGGTGGTTGAGAATGGAGAGGAGAGAGAATATGAGTGGGATAAACTT
Source organism: Geoglobus sp. (assembly GCA_015523645.1). Taxonomy (GTDB): domain Archaea; phylum Halobacteriota; class Archaeoglobi; order Archaeoglobales; family Archaeoglobaceae; genus Geoglobus. The sequence goes on from WAJY01000230.1 coordinate 4,166, forward strand.
CTCATCGCAACCGGAGCATCACCAAAAATGCCGAGGGTTGATGGGGCTGATCTGGAAAACGTATTCACAGTTGACTTACCTCCAGATGCAGACAGGATTAAGAAAGCCGGCAAAGATGCTGAGGATGTGGTGATAGTTGGTGCAGGATACATAGGAATCGAGATGGCGGAGGCTTTCAGCAGTCTCGGAAAGAATGTGACGGTTATTGAGATGGAAAAGCAACCCCTGCCGAATTTTGATCCCGAAATCGGTGAGGTTGTTAAAAAGGAGATGGAAGATAAGGTGAATCTGAGATTGGGTGAAAGATTGGAAGCCTTTGAAGGAAATGACAGAGTAAAGAGGGTTGTAACTGACAAAGATCAGTATGATGCTGACATTGTCATTGTTGCGACTGGCATTAAGCCCAATGTTGAGCTAGCCATGCAATTGGGAATTGAGCTTGGAGAGAGTGGTGCGATAAAGGTGAATGAT
>WAJY01000231.1 GCA_015523645.1 Geoglobus sp.
GATCATTTCTTCTGTTTCTACATCTTCTCATAATTTCCAGATAAGATGTACACCTATAAGCTTTTTACCTCTTCTTCCTCTCTTCTTATCTGCTCCCTCAGCACTTCAAGCTGGAATTTTGTGAGAAAAGTACATTCTGATCTCAGCTACGCTTTCAAATGTGTGTTTCTTCTACCATCTGCTTAAAACCTCTGTTGCTACTTCTGTCACTCTTCCACATTTGAGCTTTTCAGCGAGCCTGATGACAAAGGTCGTATTGTCAGAGCCAGATGGACTTGCGAAGCCGATGAGCCTCTTTGCCTCATCTGGCATTTCTGCTCTCACCTCCTTTCACTGTTTCCACAATGTAGACAATAGCGAGAATCTTTGCCGGTTCTTTTCTCCCCTTGCAACCTCTGCAAGCTTTTCAACAGCATTTCTGAATTCACCAGTAAGCATGTGGTCAGCATAATTTCTGAAACCCTCACTCTTGATTGCTATATTGGGTGAGCTCTCAAGAACTCTTTTTCTGTATTCGCCAAGCTACCGAATCCTGATGTATTCTATCCCATTATTTTGCAGAGCCATTCTCAGATTTTCCTGCCTGAAGTGGTCAAACTTTGAGCTTGGAAATCTCCGCACATCAACAATAACCTCTATTTTGAATTTTTTAAGGTGCCTGATAAACTCCTCAATTGAGCGGTTTGAGTGGCCTATGGTGTATATTGTGGGTTTTTCGGGCATTTGGGATATGATTTGCTTTGAAGCATTAAAGGTTTTGTCTTGATTAGGGATATGGGATGATTTCAGAGATAAAGATTTTGTATGTTGTCTGGGGCAATCAGAACTTATCAGTCGAAATGAGTTTTGTGCAATAGCTTGAATCCTTGCTATTGCTGGCTTGAATGGAACATCTGCACATTCACTATCCCCACCTCAGATTCATTGAGGCGGTTGAAGCTGATAAAAGATCTGAAACTCCTTAAATAGATTTTGATGGTTTAGTTAAATTTATGTTCAAAATAATTAAATTTCAAGTCAGGTGGTTAAATGTTGAGCGGGGATGAAACCAAACAAATTATCTCAACAGTTCTCGACTACAGCTTCCCCTCCCGTTGAGGAGCTGGTTGAAAGGTACGAGATCGCTGGTGGAAGGAGAGACAGATTTCTGTGGAAGTGGGTTGCTGTAGTTTTTCAGGCAGGAAATTACACTTTCATGCGTAGAAGAGGAATATCTTGATACTGTTATTGACCTGAAAGTTCTTCTCACAGTAATAGACGCCATTGTAGATGATGCTGCAGATTACTACAAGGATCGTGAGTTAATCAACAGGGCTTACATGATCTTGTTTTACGGAAAATCCTTCAGTGAGAAAAAGCTGATTTTGTTTAAGGATTTGTGGAATTACATTCTCAGAGAAATGAGAGCACTTCCAAGATTTGAGGAATTTTTCCCTATTTTTGAGTACGACATCAGGCAGATGTTCAACGCGATGTATTACTCCTACCTCGCAAATACAAAGCCTGAAACCCTAAACTTGAAGGAGGCTAAAATCTACATAGCAAACAACATGATCATCTTCCCCTACATAGACATTGACCTAATGGCATCCCCATCCTTTGACATCACCGAGTACCACTCCTTAGAGAAGTAATATGGTATGCACAGCAAATGGCGAGGATCGGAAACTGGTTGAGCACTTGGAAGAGGGAGTTAAAGGAGAAAGACTTCTCTTCAGGCATTTTTGCATACTTAGTTTCGAAGGGATTCGTCTCAGCAAGAGATCTTTCAGAAATGGATGAGGGAAAGATTGTTGAGATAGTTGAGACGTCCAACGCTGTGGAATATTTTTTGGGTAAGTGGAGAGAGAACTATAGAAAGGTTGAGGAAGATAGGTAAGGGAATGAAGTCAGTTGATGTCAAAGCCCTTTTAAGGGGGTTCGAGACTCTGCTAAAGTTTCATCTTGCGACTGAAGGGTATAAGTAGTCTGGTTTTTCACATTATTTTGCACAATCAAAGCAGGCACAGAGCAACAATATGTGCTACACCTCAAATCACCCACCTTCATCAAACTCATAATTTGAGTTCATATGCTGAACATTGACCTCCCATCTACCTTTATAGCGCGCATTGTGTGTATTTCGTATTACTTGACTTTTTCAGATCAATAATCATTATTTTTGGATTGGGCTTGTTGGATTCATGGAACGCTTACAACCATCCGAGTTAATCATGTATTAAGCTCAAAGACACATCTCCGCTCCATCAATTATCTTTCCTATATTTCTCAAATCCCATATATCTTGCTTTGCTATACCCAAGAACGTAAGTCTAAAACTTAAAATGAAGGTTTTATAAAATTGGACGATATGTAAATAGCTATCACAGGGCTTAGAACCAGAAATAGAAGAGCCACGGGCGGGATTTGAACCCGCGACCTCGTGCTTACCAAGCACGCGCTCTACCTGCTGAGCTACCGTGGCTTGTTATAGTGGTATGGCTTAGTTTTTAATAAATTTATGGTGTGAAGCAATCCTGAAGATAGCGGAAAAACATCAATTCTCTATGCTATACAACATTGCAAAACCGTTCAGCAAGTTCAGAATAAAATTAAAAGGGTATCTGTATAGAAATCTACTATAAAACTTTTTTATTTTCCTTATCCAGCAGTTAAAAATCTTTCCATTTCGCATTTTCCCATTGTCTAAGTTATCTGGAGATTTATTGTTTTGTCTGCTTTTTGTTTTTGATAACCTTTAGCATCTTACTATTCCAGTAGAAAAGCTTAAATACACAAATACTGCATATTCTTAAATAATGAGAAGAAACCTAGGTGATGGACTTTGGATTGTATAGAGTGCTTAAACAGAGAAAAAGAGAAGGACTCAATCCTGTTATTGCCGAAATAAAGGTTCACTCTCCAAAATATGGGGATTTAATAGGGAAAAGAGATGAGATTGAGATTTTAAGAGTTTATGAGAAATGCAAGGTTGCAGGGATTTCATACATAACCGAGAAAAAGCATTACAAAGGCAGCTTTGAAACACTCAGAAAAATTTGTAAGCATACTTCCCTTCCGGTATTGAGGAAGGATTTTGTAACATCAAAGGGTGAAATTGAGAGAACCTCAGAAGCTGGAGCCTCTGCCATCCTCCTTATAGCCAGAATCCTCGGGGAAAACACCCCCGAATTTGTAGATTTCTCAATTGAGCATGCTTTGGATCCTGTCGTAGAGGTTCATTCAGCTGAAGACATCAGAATTGCAATTGAAACAAAAACTCCAATCATCGGAATAAACAACAGAGACATATCGAAACTTGAAAAAGATGACGGAAGTGTCGAATTGACTGCAAAACTGTCTTCGCTTATCCCTGATTCCTTTCTTAAGATTAGTGAGAGCGGAATATCAAGTCTTGAACATTTGAAGGTTGCGTTATCCTATGCAGATGCTGTTTTGATTGGAACAGCCTTCATGAAGGCTAAAAATCTAGAAAAAACTGTTAGAAATTTTGTGGAGGCTAAATTATGCTAGAAAAAATTGTTGAAAGGAAAAAATTGAGCTTTGAGGAGGCTTACGAACTCTACAACCAGATGCTGAAAGAGAGCGAGGTAAAGGTTGCAGGAATCTTAACAGCTTTGCAAATGAAGGGTATCGATTCTGAAGAGCTAGCAGGATTCGTGAAGGCAATGAGAGAGAATGCTGTAAAGATTAACCTTGGGGAGGTTTGTGACACTTGCGGAACCGGAGGAGATGGAGCTTCAACAATCAACGTAAGCACAGCCTCTGCAATAGTTCTCTCTCTTTTTAGGAGAGTTGCGAAGCATGGAAACACAGCAGTCACCTCAAAAAGCGGTTCTGCAAATCTGATGGAAAAACTTGGAATTAAAACCCATCTTACACCGAAAGAGGTTGAGCGCATGATAAAAGAGACCGGCTTTGCATTTCTCTTCGCACCCCTTTACCATCCAACACTAAAAAGAATAATCCCTATAAGGAGAGAGTTAAGAATAAAAACAATATTCAACGTTCTTGGACCTCTTTCTAATCCTGCAAAACCAGTCTATCAGATTGTCGGAGTAAATTCAGAAGAGCTTGCATACAAGATGGCAGAAACACTCCTCATGCTTGAAGTCAAGAAAGCTCTGGTTGTCCATGGGAATGGAATTGATGAAGTTAGTCCAAATTCCAAAACACTGGTTTTAGAGGTTAACAAGGACATTGAAAAATACATAGTTTACCCCGAGGACTTTGGTCTCTCTAGGGAAAAGATAGTACCCTGCAACTCTCCTTTAGAGAGTGCAGAGAGAATTAAAGCTGTTTTTTCTGGAAAGGGGAAAAAAGAAGATAGAGCATTCATAATTGCAAATTCAAGCCTTGCATTGTACTCTGCTGAGGTTGGGGAGCTTAATGAGTGTGTGGAGATCGTCAAGTCTGCCCTCAATGGAGAGGCAATGGCTAAACTGGAGGAGATTGTAAATGCATGTCCAAAAACTTGACTACGTTCATCCATTAAAACTCTATTCTGCAATAAGAGACCATAACTTTCCATTCATTCTTGAATCAGCTGGAAAATTCGACAGAAAAGCCCGCTACACATACATTTCAGCAAACCCAGAATATGTGGTGGAGATCGATGAAAGGGGAACAAGAGTGGATGGTAAAAGAGTTTCAGATGAAACAAATCCATTCAAATCCCTAAAGGAGTTTCTTGAATCTGAGGAATTTGGAGAGAGGTTTGTAGGTGGTTTGGTTGGATACGTAGCATACAACGCTGTTTACAACTACATAGAGGGAAAGATAGAGGAGCCATCGGTATTTTGTAGCTATGACAATGTTTTTATTTACGACAACATCTTAAACAAACTTTACTTTCTTGGCAGAAGTGAAGATCTGAAAGCCAAGAAAATTGTGGAAAGAGCAAAAAGAGAAAGAGTTGAGAGAGAGAAAGGTGAATCCTTTATAATTGGACTGGATGCCGGAAGAGATGACTTCATTGAAATGGTTCTAAAAGCGAAAGACTACATATACTCGGGAGATGTTTTTCAGGTGGTTCTTTCAAGAGAGTATGAAATAGACAGCGATCTTTCTTCATTTCAAATCTACATGAACCTTAGAGAGATAAATCCCAGCCCCTACATGTTTTGTTTGGAATTTAAAAAGGATGTTATTGGTGCATCTCCAGAAACAATGGCATCAGTGGAGAAAAAGACTGTCAAGATAAATCCAATTGCCGGAACAGCACCTAGAGGCAGGAGTGAGGTTGAGGATGGAAGGCTCGCTCAAATACTGCTGAAGGATGAGAAAGAGAGAGCAGAGCATGTGATGCTTGTCGATCTGGCAAGGAATGACCTTAGAAGGGTTTGCAAGGCGGGAAGTATTAGGCTAGCTATGTTCATGGAGGTTCTGAAGTACAGTCACGTTCAGCACATTGAGAGCGAGATTATTGGAGAGCTTGAAGATGGAAAAGGTCCGTTTGAGGCGATGGAATCGGCATTTCCCGCTGGCACACTCACGGGCGCTCCAAAACTTAGAGCAATGGAGATCATAGACGAGCTTGAAATGTCAAAAAGGAGGGTTTACGGTGGTTGCGTTGGCTATTTCTCCAAAAACGGATGGGCTGACATGGCAATTGCCATAAGGATGGTTGAGAGGGATGATGTTTGCAGAGTGAGGGCAGGGGCTGGCATAGTTGCAGACTCTTCTCCCGAGAAAGAGTTTGCTGAGACTGAGAGGAAGATGTTTGCGGTGATGAAGGCATTGGGTGTTGAGAATGATTTTAATTATAGATAACAGGGATTCATTTGTCTGGAATCTTGCAGACTATGCATCAATGTTTTCAGACGTTGAGGTTTTGCCAAACACAATTGATGTCTCTGATGTGAAAAGAATTGAGCCTGATGGAATTATAATCTCACCTGGTCCGGGATCTCCTGAAAGGAATAGAGATGTTGGAAATTGCAGGGAAATAGTGAGGGAGGTTGAAGTTCCTATCTTAGGTGTCTGTCTGGGTCATCAGATTATTGCCCATGTCTTCGGAGGTGTTGTTGGAAAAGTTAAACCTCTCCATGGAAAGGCGAGTTTGATAAGGCATGACTCAAAAACAATATTTGAGGGTGTGAAAAATCCCCTCATGGCTGGGAGATATCATTCTCTTGCCGTTCTAAAAGCTCCGAGATCTTTCGAGATTTCTGCAATTTCCTTAAACGATGGAGTGATAATGGGGATAAGACACAAGAAAGAACCTTTAGAGGGGGTTCAATTTCATCCAGAGAGCGTGCTGACAGATAAGGAGAATGGATTAAGGATCATAAAAAACTTTGTTATGTTATGCACTTCAAAAAGGTGAGCGAGTTGTTTGTGAAGGTATGTGGTGTTAGAGATGAGGATGAGCTAGAAATTGTGGAGAAATTTGCAGATGCAACCGGGGTTGTTGTTGAGTGCGAATCCAAAAGAAGGATCAGCCTAGAAAAGGCGAGAGAAATAGTTGAAATTGCAAAGATTCCAGTTTTTGCTGTTTCAACCTCAGATGAATTCGAGGTTTGGGGAGAGATTATTGAGAGGAGCAATACATCCTTCATCCAGATCCACAGCAAAACGATAAACCAGAAGGTAATTGAGAGAATAAAAGGCGAATTTGGAGTTTACATCATGAAAACCTTCGAAATCCCAATCAGCAGTGAGAATCCTGAAGAAGATGCTGATAAGATCATAGATGAGATGGAGAGGTATGAGGCTGACAGATTCCTTCTAGATTCTGGAAAGGGAAGTGGCAAGATCCATGATCTGAGGGTCAGCAGAATAATAGCAAGGAAGTTTGATGTTCTTCTGGCTGGAGGACTGAATCAAAGAAATGTTGGCAGAATTGTAAGATACGTCAGACCCTTCGGGGTTGATGTTTCAAGCGGTGTGGAAAAGAATGGCAGGAAAGATCAGAATTTGATTAGAATGTTTGTTAAGGAAGTGAAGGGATGAAATTTGGAGTTTCTAAGATAAAAAACCTTAAACAGCTTTTTGAAGCCTGAACAAAAGGATTTTAGGAAGACTCTTGCAGAATGATAGAAGAGCTTGAGAGCATGCTGCTATGAATTTGAAAGATGTTCAAGTCTCTTAAAAATTGGGATGGCTATTTACCCTTTAGACAGTATTTTTCCATACTCCCTCAATGCAGAGAGACTTTTAACAGCTAGCTCAGGTGTTGGATAAACGGGGATTCCTTTTTTCTCCAGAAAATCCTTCACATCGTCCCAATATCAGGAGGATAGTTCAGGCAAACAGTAACGGGTTTTTTACAGCCAACCTCAGCTATCTCTTCTGCAGGAACCTCAAGAAAGTCCTCTGACCATGAATATATGTAGTTAACAACAATTCCATCAACGTTTTTGTCCTCAGCAACTATCCTGATTACCTCTCCACAAAGCTCTTTGTCATTTGCTATAAAGCCCAAGTCAACTGGATTCTCTCTTATTGTATAAGGAGGAAGGATACTAAAAAGCCTTTTTTTTGTCTCTTCAGTGAATACAGACAGCTTTAAGCCAGAAACCTCGACTTGATCTGCCGATACCATTCCAAGCCCTGCAACAAGAGAGATCACGGCAATTCTGCTGCTAAAAAGTGGTCTCTGCATTGCCAAAGCTTTTGCAGATGATATTAGATCCACAAGATCATCAGCAATAACAGCCCCATGCTGCTTTAAGGCGGAGACATAGATCTTGTAATTTCCTGCAATAGAGCCAGTGTGAGACTGAGAAGCCCTGTTAGCCTTTTCAAACCTCCCGGACTTCATTGCAACAACAGGCTTTTTCCTGTAAATTCTGGATATCGCGCTGCACAACTTCCTAGGATTTTCAATCCCCTCAATGTAGAGGGCTATACTTTTTGTTTTCTCATCATCCTCCAGATATTCAAGTA
>WAJY01000232.1 GCA_015523645.1 Geoglobus sp.
ACAGGCAGAAGCTGATGGAGATAGGGGTTGATAGGGGATGGGTTATGGGTGATGTCGTAACTGTTGGAGATGTTGCAGTCTACCATGGAACAAGCATGGACATATTGAAGATTCTCACGAGGAGATACAGAGTTGTTGTATACGGACATACACATGAGTCTAAAGTAAGCAGGGAAGGTGATAGACTGGTTGTGAATCCCGGAGAGGTCTGTGGATATCTGAGTGGTAAGAGAAGTTTTGCGATCTATGAGGATGGTGAGGTAAGCATTGTTGAGTTCTGATAATCTGTGATTCTGGAAAGAGTGGCATCATGAGACCGACCGTTTTATTCCTGACAGTTTTTCTCAGCGCATTTCTATTAACTTGCATCTCTGTTTATGAAAAAGGCAGTTTAGAGTCAAAGATCAAGGAGGATTTTAGGAATGCGCTGCAAAAATTCAACAGATTCAGGAATGTGGATCTAAATCCTGATTTGGAAGTTGTTGATAAAAGCTGGGTAATAGAGCACTGGGGGAGTTATGAAAGCAAGGAGGAGCTTTTTTACAAGGCTATGCTTTTGCTTCCAGCCAACTACACATTCAAAAAAGCCAAGGAACATGACTTGGGTAGTTTCGTTGCCTTCACATGGAAGGGTAAGATATACGTTGTGAGAGAAAACTACAATCCTGAGAGCTTTGAGGAAACGGTTTTTCACGAGCTTGAACATCTTTATCAGGAAAGATTTAGAATAACATCAGATGGAACCTTTGATGGGGAAAAAGCCAAGGCATCTGCAATAGAGGGCGATGCAAAGCTGATCTCTAGGATACTTTCAAACAAGACATACAAGAAGGAAAAGCTCAGCGAGCTAAATGAGGAAAATGCCTATTTTCTTTTGTCTTATGCTCCATATCTCTTTGGTTTCAATCTTGCCATCGAAATATTCAACAGAACAGGAGACACACTGATGTTGCTTGAAAATCCTCCATCGACGATGGAACAGGTCATTCATCCAGAAAAGTACTTTGCTCATGAGGGATTTGAAAGAATTGATATTGGAGAGAAACAAAATCGTCTGGGAGAGCTTTTCATGATTTTTTTCCTTGCGTCGCACGTTGATGACTACATAGCAATGATTGCCAGTGAAGGCTGGAATGGCGATGCTTACCTGCTGAATGATACAGGCTGGATGTGGAAAGTCTCCTTTGATACTGAAAGGGATGCTGTTGAATTTCAGTATGCTTGCAACAACATGCTAACAAAAATAGGGGAAAAGGTGGATGGTTATTTTATAGTGAGGGGCAAGTATCTCCCGCAAAAAATAAAGATTGAGAGGGATGGGAGGTATGTAACATTGATATCCCACTTTCTGGAGGTATGAAGATGTGGAGTATTTTAAAGGCGGTGAGGGAAAATCCAGAAATTCTCATTGAGTCTCAGAGAAAGAGGGGGGAGAATGAGGATGTTGTATACAGGGCAGTTGAGCTCGATAGAGTCTGGAGGGAAAATCTCTTTGAGCTTAACAATTTGAGAAAAAGGAGAAATGAGCTTTCCAGAGCTATAAAAAATGCCAAGGATAACAGGGATGAGTTAATAAAAGAGGCAAAGAGATTGTCTGAGGAAATTAAGAGAAAGGAGGAGAGATTGAAAGAGATTGAGGAGGAGTTAAACAACCTTCTCCTTTCAATCCCAAATATCGTGCATGAAAGCGTTCCTGTGGGTAAGAGTGATAGTGAAAACGTTCCAATCAGATATTGGGGAAAGGTGAAGGTTTTTAAAGATCACCTAGACTCTTTTCTTGCTCAGTCAAATGGGCTGGTTGAATATGAGATTTATGAGAGACCATTTATAGGACATGCTGATGCTGTTGAGCTTTTTGGGTGGGCAGATGTTGAGAGAGCTGCAAAGATAGCAGGATCAAGATTCTACTATCTCCTTGAGGATCTTGTGTGGCTTGATTTTGCACTGACCCTTTATGCTCTTGACTTTTTGAAAAAGAGAGGTTTTATGGTGGTAAATCCTCCATATATGATGAAAAGCAAAGCGTATTCAGGTGTTACAGCTTTTAGCGATTTTGAAGAGGTGATCTACAAGATTGAGGGCGAGGATCTCTATCTGATTGCCACCTCAGAGCATCCGATAGCTGGGATGCACATGAATGAGACAATTGGAGAGGATGAACTTCCTTTGCTCTATGCTGGAGTATCACCTTGCTTTAGAAAGGAAGCTGGAGCTCATGGCAAGGATACGAAGGGAATATTTCGTGTGCATCAGTTTAACAAGGTTGAGCAGTTTGTTTACTGTCTTCCTGAGGAAAGCTGGGAATGGCATGAAAGGTTAATAGAGAATGTTGAGGAGTTGTGGCAAGGTCTTGGAATTCCATACAGAATTGTGAATATATGCACGGGAGATCTCGGTATTGTAGCCTCAAAGAAATACGATCTTGAGGCTTGGATGCCAGCTCAGGGAAAATACAGGGAGATGGTTTCATGCTCGAACTGCACGGACTGGCAGAGTTACAGGCTGAATATAAGATATGCCGAGAAAAGGGGGCTACCTTCAAAGGGTTTTGTTCATACACTAAACTCAACGGCAATAGCAACCACAAGGGCAATCACAGCAATAATTGAAAATTTCCAGCTTGAAGATGGAAGAGTTGAGATTCCCAAAGTTCTGAGAAAGTATCTGGAGAACATTGAAAGTGCACCGAAGGAGTTTATAGAGCCAAGAAAATGAATTGAGGGCAAGTATTTAAACAAGTTCAAAGTCAACTCTTTCAATGCCCGATCTGACTTCAAAGGAAATTGCAGAGGTTTTAGTAGCGATCAGAATAAAGCTGTTGAGGATAGTTATTTTGATATTTGTTGTCTGGGCAATCTTTTACGCGTTTATTTCAGACTTGCTAATAGAGAAAATAAGAGCCGATCTCCTGCCTAAAGGTGCAAATCTCATTTACAGGGCTCCACTTGAAGGTCTCATTCTGAAGCTGAAAATTTCACTTATATTCGGCATTCTCTTCGCATTGCCTTACATAGTTAAGCTTGTTTATACAACCTTAAAGGAAAGAACAGAGATTCTATCAGGTTTTGAAGTATCAAAGAGCCGTGCTGTTGTCTATGCATTTGTTGCATTTCTCCTCTTTATTGCAGGTCTCTCATATGGCTACATGATAATGCTCCCTCTTTTTCTGCAGTTTCTCTATGAATCTGCTAGGAGTCAAGGAGTTTTAGCCTTCTACTCTCTTTCAGACTTCATAAACTTCATAGTGCTAATGCTTGTTGTCTTCGGTGTGATCTTTCAGATGCCACTCTTCATGTACATTCTTGTCAAGAATGGTGTTGCAGACATCAGAACGTTCAAATACTACAGAAGACACTTTTACATAGCTTTTCTAACAATAGCTGCAATTGTAACACCTCCAGACATATTCACACAGCTAATGGTAGGTGTGCCTTTAATTCTTTTCTTTGAAATAAGCATTGTTATCGTTGGCATTCTAACGAGGTTTTCAAGATCATAGTTGTCTCAATTCATCAGAAAAATTGAAAGAGCGTGATGTGAAAATCTCGAGCATGAGGAATTCAGTACTCATCGCCGTAATACTTGCATCTTTTCTCACTCCCTTTACCCTCTCCTCTGTAAATGTGGCTCTCCCCACAATTGGAAGGGATTTTGAAGTTGATGCCATAACGCTGAACTGGATTGCAATATCCTTTCTTCTCACATCTGCAATGTTTTTGGTTCCATTTGGCAAGCTGGCAGATATGAGAGGAAGAAAAAAAGTATTTCGTTTAGGAATGGCTGTATTCACCTTAGGATCACTTTTCTCTGCCTTATCTCCAAATTCTAGCTTTTTAATTGCTTTTAGAGCCTTCCAGGGAATCGGAGGCGCTATGATATTTGCAACTGGGATAGCGATTCTGAGCTCTGTTTTTCTAGCTAAGGAGAGGGGTAAAGTTCTTGGGATTAACGTCGCATCAGTTTACACAGGTTTAAGCCTAGGTCCGTTTCTAGGAGGGATTTTAACTGAAAATTTCGGTTGGAGGAGTGTTTTTCTTGTTACTGTACCTATAGGCATAGTTGTTATAGTCTTTGCAAGCTTTAAGATAAAGGGGGAGTGGATAGATGAGGAGAATAAGAGCTTTGATTACATTGGTTCAATTCTCTACAGCTCAATTCTGGCTTTTTTCATAGTTGGCATTTCACAGCTATCAAGTCTCATGCTCCTTCTCTGCCTTTGCTTTGCAGCAATCCTCTTTTTATGGGAAAGCAGGATCGAAAGTCCTGTTTTTGACTTTTCCCTTTTGAAGAGTAATACAACTTTCACACTATCAAATCTTGTAGCACTTCTAAGCTACACCTCAACCTTTGCCGTTGGCTTTCTTCTCAGTCTTTATCTGCAGTATGTGAAGATGCTATCCCCACAGAATGCCGGGGCGATTCTTCTTGTTCAGCCTGCAATTCAGGCGGTAATTTCCCCATTTGCCGGATGGCTCTCAGACAGGATTGAGCCCAAGATTGTTGCTTCAGCAGGGATGGGTCTCATTGCCCTTGCCTTGCTTATGTTCTCAGGACTAGAATCCCACACAAGCATCTTTTCACTGCTCGTCTATCTTGCACTTCTCGGTGTAGGCTTTGCACTCTTTAGCTCTCCAAACACAAATGCAATCATGGGTTCGGTAGACAGAAGGTTCTATGGCTTTGCGTCTGCTACGCTATCAACCATGCGTGTTGTCGGGCAGATGCTGAGCATGGCGATAGTGATGTTCGTCTTTATAATTTACATAGGCAGGGTCTTGATCACAAAGGAGGTCTACCATTTGCTCATAAAAAGCATTCAGATTAGCTTTGAGGTTTTTGTTGTGGTGTGCTTGCTGGGAATTGTTATCTCATTGGCAAGAGGTGGAATCAGATAGATCGGAAATTATTTTATCAGTGTGGCATCTCATTGTGTAGTGTTGTGTTTAGTGTGGGCTCGTAGCTCAGAGGCAGAGCGCCGCATTCGCAATGCGGAGGCCCCGGGTTCAAATCCCGGCGAGTCCACTTCTCAATTTTTGGTCTTAAAGCGCACTCGAAAATTTCATTTCTACAGGAGTTTTCACACTCCAACATTTCAATAGAAACTCACAATTTATTTGTAGTGTAAAATTCTCTGGAGTAAATTTAGTGAAGCTTGGATTATTAGCTTTGATTTCTTCAATTAAATGCTAGATTGAAGATTGTATAAGTTGTAATTTTGTTTTTTATTATTGTTAATAATTATGTGTTTATAGTATTATGTAAATTATATCAAATTAATTATTTTTAAAACTTTTAATTTTTCAATATAAATTTTATTAATTGATACCTTTAGTTACAATAGTTTCTGAAAAAATCTGAGATACTAAGGATCTTTTGCAAATGAGA
>WAJY01000233.1 GCA_015523645.1 Geoglobus sp.
ACATCATCACAACAACTTTCATTTCTGTATTGGCAGAAAGCACATCAAAGATGACGTCTGTGGGAGGTTTTATGTCAATGGGAGCAATAAGTGAGGAGTTTTACAGGGGGATATTCATGCATGCAGCAGTCTTCCAGGGACTTTTTGCAGGGCTTGTGGCTGGGGTCATGGGTGAGGGTGACTTCTCATCTGGAGTCAAGCACTCTTTGATCATGGTCATCTTTGCCTACGTTCTATTCACCCTCTTCATATAATGCCAGAAATACTGCAGATAAAACCAATATTGCTCCAACCAGCTGTATGGTTGATAGAGTCTCATTGAATACAGCAAAACCCACAACTCCTGCTGTTACAGGCTCTGCAAGCGCTATTACAGGTCCTTTTTCCATTTTGACTCTTCCCATACCATAGCTGAGCAATGTGAATGGTATTGCCGTTGGAATCAAACCCAAGCCAAGAGTTAATGCTAGATCACCAAACTCAAACCTAAAAAATGGTAAAAGTAGAACAACACCAACAAGGAGATTTGAGAACGTTATTCTCATGGGACTGTAAATCTTCCCGAGCTTGTTCAGCATTATAAACGCACCGGCATAAAACACACCTGAAATGAACCCGGAAACTAAACCTAAGCTAATCTCCTTCTCAGGGCTTAAAAGCAGATAAAGCCCGAAAATTCCAAGGATTAATGAGAGAATCGACATTCTCGACACATTCCCCTCTTTTAACATCGCAAAGATTGTAACATATACCGGAGCCATGTAGAGCAGTAGCGCCGCAGTCGCTGCAGTGAGATACGTGATTGCTGTGATGTAGAAGAATATGGTTCCTGTGCTAAAAACTCCAAGAAAAAATAGCTGTTTGCTGAAAACCGGCTTTTCTTTTTTCACAACCATAAATATGCTCAGGAAAACAAGCCCTACGAAAAATCTGAAAAAGGTTGCGGAAAATGGCGAGAGGTTAAGAGACTTGATGAAGTAGGGCAAGGTTCCCATGAGTACAGCAGAAAGGAGTATTGCAATCTCACCTCTCATCCCGCTGAGAACATCCTTGATACTTTTATTGTTTTCTGAATTTTAATTTTAAGCATGGGAAAGCTTTAATTAGTTTGTTCGCTGAAACAATTCATGAGGATTTTGAGTAATTTCCTTCTGGCATTAATAACTGGAATTATATTTTTTGGTGTAAAGGCTTTTGGAGATCAGACAACAAGTCTCTGGGGAGCAAGTGGAGTTGGATATGAGAGCAAAAACGGAAGTGGGGCACTGGCATTGATGCCACCAGAGTATAGCAGGATGTGTGCAGAAAAGCAAGCAGAAGTTATCAAAAGATGTTCAGAATCGGGATACGACTCTTGGATTGTTTTAAGGTCTATAAGCTTTCATGGAAGTTACATTCCAGCTCATTTAGGAGTTGAAGTTCCGGTTAATATAAGCTACGAGCGATCTGATGTGATCTATGGCTCATACAATTGCTCTCCTGCCGATTACTACGTTGACAGGCGAGGTGTTATAATGTACAACCCAAATGCATTTTTTATTAGTGGAGATGACACCTATATCACACACCAAGAGAGATCGCGGATGGGGAGTGATTATTTTTTGAGCTGCAGTTTTACATGCCAAGCCTGGAACTGTGAAGAGATTGACAGAGATCCAAACTGGGTTTGCATTCAAGGATTGTTTGTTGATAGAGATGGAGATAGGATTGACGACATCACAAACAGAACTCTTGAGGAGATGATAGAAGGCTATGAAGACCTTGCAAGAAATATATGTGAGTCTAGAGGTGAAAACTGTCTCAGCTCTTGGAAGAATGAGAGAATCGCATACATGAATGACTGGGAAACTCAGGTGGTGATAGAGTGCGTTCAGTGCAGCTGTGTGGAAGATACGATTAGAGAGAGCATAATTGACTGGCAGTTTCTTGAGAGATACCTTGCCAAATCAAAAGAGGTTGAAAGAATGTCAGATGTTGCAAAGAATGTTAGTGATTTTGCTGAAAATCGCTACAATCCTGCAGTTGAAAATGGCAAGATTCCTGCTTGGATATCCATTTTCTTTGGAAATGAAAGAATGAACTGGTATGTCGAAAAGGAGAACGATGAAACAACAATTCTCGGGTTGATCACCAGAGAGGCTAGGATAGTTGAGGTGGTGGATGGAGGAGTTTCAAGACCGAGTGTTAAGGTATACACATCCAAAGAAACACTTGATGAAATTTTAAAGTCAAGCGATCCAGGATATGCCTTCAAAAAAGCTTTCGATCATGGAAAAATAAGAATTGAAGGGATTGGGGCATTTAACAGCCTCAAATACTTCATCGCCACCCTAATGATTAAAATCATGTCGTTCTTTGACTGAAAGGGTGGTGGGCACGCCTCCGGTCGACCCCTACAGCAGGAGGCTATCTCCCTTAACCCCATCCTCCCCGAACCCCCGACAGCGCTGAACGTCCGGGGTTAGCCTGCTCCCTTCCGGGCCTAAGCCGGTTCCCCCGGCAAATACGGCGGACATCTCCTCCGAGAAGCCCGACCGTAACCGCCAGCCCGTCGGGACGGGGATTCTACGGGGTTAAAGGCCTTCACCTCCTGCCTTTGGAGCCTTCCTTCGGCTTCGGCTCCCGCATCACGACGGTTTCGGGTTACAGGGGACGCCGAGCCCCCCAGCCTAGCCCACCATAACTAATTGTACCAATTGATATAAAATTTTAATCACTCCCCATCTTCTCTCTTATCAGACTCGCCAATACTTTTCCCTCTTCAGTCAGCTCCACAACTTCCCCGCTCTGTTTGATGCACTCTCCCTTTTTCAGCACATCCAAATGATACTTCAGAATTTGGGAGGAGATGCCCAATTCCTTTTGAAGTGATGCTAGACTTGCTGTGTTTTTATCAAGATGTAGAAGTATCTTTCTTCTTATTGAGTTGGCTATAGCCATCTTAAATCTTTTCCTGTATTCCTCAGCTTTCTCCGTTGACTCAGACGAGACCCACTCCTCAAATTTCATAGCAAAACTTATTTAAAGGTTGCATTAAGGTTGCCCCTAACTACTTCATTTTCTGCAAAAATTTTTAATTCTTAGTATATTATAATATATCATGGCACAATATTATGAACTGAGGGAGCTTGAGTCAAAGGCAATCAAACTCTTCGGCGTTCCCACAGGAACGAAGCTCGATGACATGTTTTACAGAATAGACAAGGAAGGTGATAGCTATGTGAAAAAACCACTTGGCGGTATTCCTCATCTTGCAGTGATAAACATAACAGGAGTGCCGGATACAGGAAAGAGTGTTCTTGCAGAGCAATTTGCAATTACCCAAGCAAGCCACGGATACAGGGTTCTTTTTGTAACAGTTGAGACACCAGCAAATTTCCTCTATACAGCAATAAAGCAGAAGGCAAATGCGATGAACGTGGATTTTTCCAAGGTTGAAGAGAACATAGTGGTAATAGATGCTGCAGAGAGCGACGAGCTTAGAGAGAACGTTAAGGCTCTCCTAGACACAATGGCATACGCGATAAAGGAGAAGAAGTGCACAAACACAATCATAGACAGTGTCACAGGACTTTATGAGCACAAGGAAGTCATGGCAAGGCAGATTGTCAGGCAGATATTTAACTTCCTCAAAAAATTCAGGCAAACAGGTGTTCTTGTCTCACAAAAAAGATCCACACAGGCAAGCGAGACGGCAGAGGCTGCTGGTGGTCTTGCAGTTGCACACATTGTTGATGGAACTGTTGTTCTTGATAAAAAGCTTATAGAGTCTAGATGGGATGTGAATCTCTACGGATTGGGCATAGGAGAGGTTTTGAGGACGATAAGGATTGACGGGTGCAGGTTAACAGCCCACGACTCTAGAACGTGGGTTTTTGAAATAACGGAGAAAGGGCTGATTGAAATTATCGAGCCACTTGAAAGCTACATAAAAAAGAAGGCTAGGGGGTGATTTTATGGAAATTATTTCAAAACCTAGGGGAGAGGATGTGGACAAGCTTGCTGAAAAGGTGTTCATGAAAAGCATAGAAATTCTGGGTGGTTTGAAGAGACTGGTTGAATACAGAAACCTCACATGGCTTCCATCACTGGCTGAAGCTTCTTATGTCGTTGTTTTGAAAAATGAAGCATTAAAGACGTATTCTGAGATTGCCAGAGAGCTTGGGATATCAGAAACCACTGCCAAATCAATAATAGGTGCGGATGAGAGCAAGGTAATGGAGTATTTGAGGGGAGAAATGGATAAGAAACCCAAAGAACATGTTGCCGGCGGAATTGCAAAGCTTGCATATAAAAAACTGAGAGAGGCTGGAGAACTGTAATTTTAGGGTTTTAATTAATTCAATGCGGGGGGTGGGATTCGAACCCACGAAGGCCTGCGCCACTGGACCCTAAATCCAGCGCCTTTGACCGCTCGGCAACCCCCGCTCAAGCTTTAAGCTAGGCTTTGTTAGGGCTAAAATGGACAGATATTAAGTTTTGTGGTAGAGATGGATTGAGGTGGGGTTTTAAGTTTCATATTCAACTTCCTGAAAGAAAAGTTGAGCTAGGAGCCAAATGGGGAAAAGATGAAGTAGGACAAGAATTGCCATCCTTGCTCATTTTCCAAACCACAACCTATAAATAATTTCCTGATTATTAACTAAATGCAATGTCTGAAATTTTTGAAAAGAAGCTTGGATATTTTGAGAGAGATGGTGTGTTGAAATGGGAGCAATTGAGAGGCTTAGCGTATCAATAGACAAGGATTCAAGAAGGAAGCTGGAGTTGCTAAGAGACAGATCAAATTTTAGCACGAGCGAGTGCATAAGGCACCTGATCGATCTTGGCTATACACTCTTTCGGGAAAACGAAGTAGATTCCGAGACTCTTAAAGCATGGGTCGATTTGCTTGCTAAAAAAGAGCATGTAATTCTTGATATAGAATACTTCAAAGTTATATTCTCAGAGGTGGAAAAGATAGAGGATGAGGAATTCTGGGAGAAGATAAGAAAGGTCGCCATAAGTCATGCCATAGAATTTCGTGTTAGAGGTGTGAGTTCAGTTGAAGAGGTTTTAAACCTGATGGAAAAAACCAACTGCTTTGAGGTTAAGAAGATGCTAAGCAATACATATTCCCTGATCCCCATAGACTTTTCATCCAAGAAATTTCTTAAAGTAACCCTTGAAGAGATATTCAAAAATCTTGGTTTTCATGTGAGAATAGAGGAAGGTTATGGAAAGCTCATAGTGATGGATATGAGCGAGTAATAACTAAGTGTATTCAGTAATAATGCAGTGTAAAAAAAGACAGAATTGAGCTTTAATGAATATTTTTAACAATTAATAATAAAAATTCTTAAGTACATCTTTCCCACCAATATTGTGAGGTGATAGCACATGCCACATGGAGATATATCTTCCTCAAAAGATACTGTGGGAGTGGCTGTTGTGAACTACCAAGTGCCAGTTTTAAACAGCAAAGAGGAGGTGCTTGAGAACTGCGAGAGAATTGCAAGCTTTATAGAGGGGTGTAAGAGAGGTCTGCCTGGCTTAGACCTAATAATATTTCCAGAATACAGCACCCAAGGATTCAATCCAGTTAAGTGGAAGGAACTATCAACAACAATACCAGGAGATGAAACAGAAATTTTTGCAGAGGCATGCAGGAAAAACAACGTATGGGGAGTCTTCTCTTTAACTGGAGAGCTGCATGAGGATCATCCAAAGAGAAACCCATACAATACTCTGATACTCATGAATGACAAGGGAGAAATAGTCCAAAAGTACAGAAAAATCATGCCTTGGGTTCCAATAGAACCGTGGTACCCGGGAAACAAGACGTACGTTTCAGAAGGTCCTAAAGGTCTAAAGGTCAGCCTGATTATATGCGATGATGGAAACTATCCTGAAATTTGGAGAGATTGTGCAATGAAAGGGGCTGAGCTTGTGGTGAGGTGTCAGGGTTACATGTATCCACCCAAACAGCAGCAGATCGATGTTGCTAGAGTGATGGCTTGGTGCAACAACGTCTATGTTGCTGTTGCAAACATGGCAGGATGGGATGGAACTTACTACTACTTTGGACACTCCGCCATAATTGACTTTGACGGACGAGTTCTTGGTGAGTGTGGAGAGTCTCCTGATGAAGTTCAGTATGCAGAACTTTCGATCTCTGCCATCAGAAATGCAAGAAGGAACTGGACAGCCCAGAATCACCTTTACAAATTACTGCACAGAGGTTATACAGCCACAGCAGATGCAGGGGATTCTGAAGATGGATTTGCTGAATGCCCATATGAATTCTACAAAATATGGGCTACAGATGTTAAGAGAGCTAAAGAAATGTCGGAGAGTGTTACAAGATCAAAACCGCAGCCACCAGGAGATTAAACCATTTTCAAATTTTTTTATGCAAATTATTTTATATGGGATAATGGAGTCTCAATAAGGTGTTAGAAATGTGCCGTGGACCTTTAAAGTGCCCAACTTGTGGCAATTCAGATGGTTTGCAGCAAGTTAATGTGGAAGCTAGAAAATTTCTTATCAAGTATCTCATCGAATGTCCCTCATGCAACACTAAATTCTACTACACCGAAAGCGTCACAAAGTGTTCTCCCAGAACATAAATTGAAATGGGAAGGGTGACTTCGCAAGATAACAGTGTGTTTAGAAATATATGGTATTGATATGCTTTGCACGTCTTTAAATATACTCTAACACAATCAGAAGATGGTCATCGATCAAAGAGCATTTGGTTGGTTCTGTTAACTGGTTGCAGTAGCAGTTGTGATCATTGAAGCGTTGATATCATCAAAAAAGATTGGGGTTGCAAATTTAGAATTTTTCCGGTTCGAGTGGGCAGTGTTATGGCTTTTTTAGATGCCGCTAATAAAGAGAAAAGGCATAGAATTAATTGCCCACTTCACTGCAGCATTTTGAATTCTTGCATACATTCCGGCATTTTCCATGCTTGCTCTAAATTTGAGGAAAAGCTTTTAAATTTTTATAATCTTCATGGTTTTTGGTGATGGATATGTGTTGTGCTGGTCCTATAAAATGCCCGAATTGTGGTAATACGGAGAATTTTTCCTGCTCTTCCAACATATCAAGCTCCAGATTTGTTAAGAAGTATGAGATAAGATGCCCAGAATGCAAAGAGGTATTCTATTACACAATTGGTGTTTAGATAAAAAGTAGTAAGGTGTTGAAAAGGTTTTTATTTCCACCTTTAATTTTCTGATAGTATTTGAAAATTTTCAAGTATAATTATATAAATTGAACAATGGAATATTTTTGAGTTTAGAATTAAATGTGTCGATTTTGAAAGAAGAGCAAATTAAAACAAAAGTTTTGAAAACTTTCGACTAAAAAGATGTGTAGAGGGTTGTTAACTACTCACAATAATCCTTCGATGAAATCTTTGAGTTATCAAAATTGGGATTAAGTTGCTAAACTTCCTCCTAACTCACACCTCAGCCAAACATTGCAAAGCTCTTTTTCCCTGAAACCCATCATAGCAACCA
>WAJY01000234.1 GCA_015523645.1 Geoglobus sp.
CGGCTACCCATATATTGTCAAATCCAAGTTCCTCGCAGATTTTTGCAAAGCTTATCAATTTTTCAATTTTAATGTTCGGCAGAATCTCAACACCAAAAGTCGCCATGCCCATCACCTAACTCCTATGTCCATTGCACGGCAAAATTCACATTTCGCAGGAAGATATCTGGCAGTTGCACATTTTTTACAGAGTTCAGCAGGAAACATTGCTTTTTCTGGATATAATGCCACAAGATTGACCATGGCAACAATACTTGGGGGCTCTGGGGCTAACAAACATGGCTGATCAACAAATCTCAGCAAGGCAGTTGTTCTAGTCGTTATAGCACATCCCGGATAGGCGTACCACTGGGGATTATTTAGTTCGGTGTTGTAGTAGAGCGGGGAAAGATCAACCTTAACCTTTCCAATGTAACCTTCATGCCCAATGGGTTTGTTTCTTATTATGCTCTCTCCTCTTGAAACAAAGTCGAGAAAATCATTTACATGCAGTTCTCCGACCATTACTCTGTCAAAAGGATGTTTTAGTTTGTAATTTTCAAATCTTCTGGAGAAAAACTCTATGAGCATGTCGCTTGTAAAACCTTCCCAGTCTAAAATGGTCGCCATCGCTGCAGCTGTTGATCCGGTTGCTATTGAAGCGATCTCAGCTACATTTTTTATCTCGCCAGAATGGTATGCTGTTCTGAGAGTTCTCACCATAACTTGGGTTATGGCATCTAAAATATTCATGCACATCTCGTCCTTGCATATGTTGTAGTAGCTTGGTCCTATATGATGACCGACATCACCAACATGTGTCGGTAGCATGACAATATTTGCAAGATGCACGCCCGCATCGTATGCTTCTCTGACATATTTTTCAAACCTCTTTCTATACTCTTCGAAGTATCTATTTCTATCATATCCACACTGACCAAAACCTTCAAAAGGAACCCATTCGGACATCAGTTTTTTGAAGGTCTTAACAGGCTCTAGAAATATCCCTGTTAAAAACCTCTTCTCCTCTTGGAGTGCTAAAAACGCATCTCTTGTTCTCTTCAGAGTTCTTGTGAATTTATCCCCGAAGACATATGTCGTGTTCAACCCCCATGATTTTGTGGCGAGGATTGCCATCTTATGCTCTTTATCTATATCTGCTCTTTCTAATACTTGCACGAGAACGTTAAAAGTGCTTCCAGGAATTGCTGCAAAATCTTTTGCTGAGGTGATGCCATAATAGCCAGTATGAAGTCTCATTGCTTCAAGCATCAGAATATCGTCTGACTCATTTATTGCTCTGACAAACTCCTCAACAGAATCTCTGAAATCCCTGTCCATTTCATAAAGAATTTCCAGAACCACTGGGGTTTGCTGATATTCAAGAAACACACACTCTTTTGGCGTTACAGTTTTCGTTAGTGAAGATAGAACTTCATAGTGTGTTATCAAAGAATACTTGTAGAGGTTTAAAGCCTCTTCAGACTGAGAGCTATGTGGCTCAATGCCTCGAACAGCTTCTACAAAAGGCTCTGCATGGCTGAGCTCAAAGTTAGAATACCTTTTCTCCTTGATAATGCTGACAGATATCTCTTGCAATAAAATTGCCTCATCTAGCACTTTACCAACGATATCCTTATTCATTGTAACTCCACCTCTATTCCCAACTCGGACAGCTTGCCTTTTGTTGGTCTACCCTCTTTATCCCACCCTCTAAGCTTGTAGTATTCTTTGAGCATGGAATCCAGCTTAACAACTCTGCCTCTGCTTGGCCCTCTGCTACTCCCCTCTTTAAGCAATCTTTTTGGCAATGTATCTTTTAGCTCTCTCTTTCGCTTGAGATTCATGACTCTCTCAAGGTTGTATATTCTCTCTCCAGCTAAAAAGAGCCTTTCTGAATCAAAATTAAAGCCTGTTGAATGTTTTAATAGCTCAGCCAAAACATCTGGACCGATAGCAAATGTGGCGAATTTGCATACGACAAGTGAATCAACAAAAGCACCCATATCCTGCTTGTATTTCACCCACATGGCTTTTCCATCAGGCTTATATCTGTCAACAGGTTGTGGGATGTTGAATATTTCGAGAGGGATTGTGTAACCAGCAAGGTGACATCCACCCCTGTTTGATGTAGCATAGGAAAGTCCCATACCCTGCAATCCTCTTGGATCGTAAGCTGGCAGTTCAAGACCCTTCGCATGCATAGCTAGCTCTGGTTTACCAAAATACTCGGCAAGATATTTTGCACCTTTTCCTATTATTGACCCAAAGCCATCGGCTTTTCCAGTTTTTTCTACCAGCTGGATCACTTTTGCCATATCCCCCCAGCTGACTTTGAGGTCTTTGACATCTGCTTTCTCGTTCAATTCCATCAAACAGGCTATTGAGCTTCCAAGCGAGATTGGATCAATTCCATATTCATTGCACATCTCCTGAATCTTTATTATCGAAAGCAGATCACCGCTATCAATATCTGCCCCAAAAGCCCATGCAGTTTCAAACTCGGGACCTTTCACAAGATTCCCATCAACCTCCAAAATTTGTTTGCATGCAATCGGGCAGTTGTAACAGGCAACACTCCTCTTTTTCAGGTTTTCATTGATGTACTCTCCACTTATAGCCTCTGCTTTGTTAAAATCCCAGTAATTCTCTTGGAAATTTTTTGTTGGAAACACACCACTCGTATTTATCACATGGACTAGTGCACATGTCCCGAAACTCTTTAATGCCTCACCTGTTATTGGATTCTCCTTTAAAAGAGAGAATGCTTTTTTTACTGACTGAGAAAAGTCCTCTTCGTTATGGATCTCAATCTCTTTTCTGCCGGCAGCAACTATAGCTTTCAGATTTTTAGAACCCATGACTGCTCCAGCACCAGTTCTGCCAAATGCACTAATTCTGTCCACCATGATTGTTGAGATTGGTACACCTCTTTCACCAGCAATGCCAATGCTCGCGCAATTCACGTTTTTGCCATGCTCCTTTTTCAGCCACCTCTCAGTCTCAGATACCGTTTTCCCCCATATCTCTTTGGCATCTTCAATAGAAGCCTCTCCATCAAGTAAAGCTAAATACACCGGTTTGTCAGATTTCCCCGTTATAATCAGCCCATCATATCCAGCCCTTTTTAATTTTGCACCGAATATCCCTCCAGAATTTGAGTATGAAACGAGATCTGTCAGGGGCGATATAAACACAGCACACAGCCTTCCCGACG
>WAJY01000235.1 GCA_015523645.1 Geoglobus sp.
ATCACGATGAACTCCAGCGGCTTCTCATCATCCAGCTTAGTTTCAATCTCGTGGCTTTGCTGCAGAAGTCACATCTTCCTATCAGATTTGATCTTAGCTCTCCTATAAATTGGATCATTCTGTTAATTGCAAGTGGCGCCGGGGCTGGGACTTGAACCCAGGAGCCCGAAACGGGCAGTGGATCTCGAGTCCACCGCAGTGCCTCTCTGCAACCCCGGCTCAGGTTAATGCTTCTAATTTCTGATTATTTATTTTTTGTCAAACTGTATCAGTATCCGAGCTCCTTGAGCCTGTTTTTCAATATCTCAGCAGACTTCCTAAGAGAATTCAGCTCATCTTCGCTAAGATCATACTCAACAACCCTAACAACACCGCTCTTTCCCAAAATGGCTGGTACACCAACTGAGACATCCTCAATTCCATATTCACCCTTCAAAACCACGCTTGTTGGTATCTCCTCGTTTGTGTCATTTAAAACAGCATTTACCATTCTGTAGATGGAAATAGCTGGTCCGAAGATTGTTGCACCTTTCCTCTTTATAACCTCCATCGCTACACGCCTCGTCTCTTCCAGTATTTTATCTCTCTCAACCTCCCCTTCAAATTCAGCCTGACTCCAAAGAATGAACATGCTGTCTCCATGCTCTCCAATTATCCACGCCTTTTTTATCTTTCTGACTCCAAAAGCGTTCAATCTCTCCTTCAGTCTTGATGAATCAAGCAAGTTCCCCATCCCAAACACCTCTTCTCTCGCTTTCCCGGTTTCTTTCCACATTATGTATGTCATTATGTCCATTGGATTTGTAACAACAATTATCTTGCTTTCAGGGCTGTTCTCAGATATCTTGCTTGCAACATCCCTGATTATGCCTGCATTCTTTGTTGCAAGATCGAGTCTTGACATCCCCGGTTTTCTTGCTAGTCCTGCTGTAACAACAATCACATCACTACCTTTCAGCAAGGAGAAATCACTTCCACCCCTGATTTTTGGATACCTGTCAATTCCAGCACATGCGTGACTTATGTCCATAGCTTCCCCAACTGCAAGATCTTCAGCTATGTCAACTAATGCAATTTCATCAACATCCAGATTGAGTGCGCATGTAAAAGCAGAGGTAGAACCAACTCTGCCCGCACCAACAAAGCCCAGTTTCATTCTTCCACCTCATTCAGCCTTCATTCTGAGATATTTAACTTTTTGTAGAGATAAGCTTTGCCAGTTTTATCCGTAAGATAGAAAAACACTTCCCGATTAATTTTGATGAACTGAAGGTGATGATTATGGAAATGGAAAAACTCAGGTTTGGAACAGAGCTTGTGAAAAGAGGATTTGCAAAAATGCAAAAAGGTGGAGTTATAATGGATGTGACAACAGCTGATCAGGCAGTTATAGCGGAGGAGGCTGGAGCTGTTGCTGTGATGGCTCTTCACAAGGTTCCCGCAGACATAAGGGCTAGCGGAGGGGTTGCGAGAATGGCTGATCCAAGGATAATCAACGAAATAATGGATGCTGTAACAATTCCAGTAATGGCGAAGGTTAGAATCGGTCACTATTCTGAGGCAAGAGCCTTGGAGGCTTTGGGAGTTGACATGATAGATGAGAGCGAGGTCTTGACTCCTGCAGACCCATTCTATCACATTGACAAGAGAAAATTTACAGTTCCATTTGTTTGTGGAGCGAGAAGCCTTGGTGAGGCTGTAAGAAGGATATGGGAAGGATGCGCGATGATAAGAACAAAAGGTGAGGCTGGCACTGGAAACGTTGTTGAGGCAGTGAGGCATATGAGAATGATGAATTTCGCAATTGACAAAATTAAGGAGATGGATGATGAGAGGCTTTATTCCCTTGCAGAGGTTTACAGCAAAGCCTATCTCCGACTTCCAGAAAAAATAAAGTCTGAATTTGGAGAGGACATCGCGTTTTCCAAAGAAGAGATTGTTTTTGAAGAGTACACACTAGGAGAAGTTGTGGAAGGGATTTTTGAGGTTTTGAAAGAAGTCAGAGAGCTAGGTAGACTGCCAGTTGTAAACTTTGCTGCAGGTGGTGTTGCAACTCCAGCAGACGCGGCTTTCATGATGATGCTTGGGGCAGATGGTGTTTTTGTCGGTTCTGGAATTTTCAAGTCATCAAATCCCGAGGCTTATGCCAGAGCAATAGTCCAGGCTGTTGAACACTACGATGAACCTGAAGTTGTTGCTGAGGTAAGCAGAGGGCTTGGAGAGCCTATGAAGGGTCTTGATGTTTCTGATTTGGAAATACAGATGCAAGAAAGAGGAGTATGAAGATATCCATTATCGGTGTGCAGGGTGATGTTGAGGAACACGTTCTTATAACTAGAAAAGCGATGGAAAAGCTCGGTTTGGATGGAAAAGTTATTGCAACAAGAAAATTGGATCAGCTTTTTGGGAGTGATGGAGTTATAATTCCGGGAGGGGAGAGCACAACAATATCAAAGCTAATCTGGAAGGATGGAATGGCTGAAGAGATTATCAGAATGGCTGAAGAGGAAAAGCCTATTATGGGTACATGCGCTGGAATGATACTGCTGGCAAAGCATGGAGATGAGCAGGTTGAAAAAACCAAAACCAGGCTTTTAAAGCTTCTGGACGTAAAGATTAGAAGAAATGCTTTTGGAAGGCAGAGAGAGAGTTTTGAAGTTGAACTTGATGTGAAGGGAATTGGAAGATTTAATGCCATCTTCATAAGAGCTCCCGCAATAGAGTGGGCTGGAGATGATGTTGAGGTTCTGGCTAGATTTGAGGAAAAAATTGTTGGAGTGAGACAGAAAAATTTGATTGGACTAGCTTTTCATCCAGAGCTTACCGGAGATACGAGGATTCATGAATTCTTTCTCTCACTGATCTAATTTCCTCATGTTTTTCAGTGACTCCTCATAACTCTCAGGCAAAATCACTCTGATTCTTAGGGCTGTAACTGGAACCGGATACCTTATCCCCCTTCTGTGGGTTGCCTCAAGGTTTCTGGATATTTTTTCTGCAAAATGCCAGGGAAAAACGAAAGCAACCTCGTCATCCTGCGTTAAACCGAAAATTCTGTCCCCATAGCACGGAAGTATGAATCTTGGCTCGTCTGAAAGATATGCATCCAAAAATTCACTGCATGATGCCCTTCCAAGTATCTTTGTGGTTAAAGCTCCACCTTCATCATAGATTATAGCATGAACAAACCTTAGGATTTGGGCTGGATTTCCATATACCACGGCAAAATCTGGGATTGTTTCATCCCTCTCCAGTGGAAAGACGAGAACTCCCCTGTATTTACCATGCTCAAGCTTTGCAACCTCTTTCTCGCATTTCATTCCTGCCTCTCTACTACTGGCATAGCCAGCATGATGAGCTAGCTCTCCACTCTCGTAAAGTTCATCTGGTTTTGAAAATCCATAGGCTACCAGTCCTATTGGGCAAGAAGTGGAGCCATCGAAATAGACAGTCCATCTATATCTTCTCGCCATGTTGTATGCTTGGCATATTGTAATATCACTGAATCTCCTCGCCTTCTCTGGAATTATCTCTTCATCTTCAACAAGTTTGAATCCAATTGGAAACGTTGTTGGCTTTATGTATCTCTCCAAAATTTTTGCAAAATCTGAAGGCTTCATATTAAAATCCCTGAGAGGGAGTATTTAAGGTGAACGATTTGCAAGATTATCAGCTATAAATATCATACCTCTCGGTTATCTTTATTGCTCCCGATACATCCAAGCTTGGATAGACGTATGCTTTTGCTGTGTAGAAGAACTCCTTGCCAAGTGGGGCTTCCTTTTCCCTCACGTCAATGACATAATCAAAAAGATCCTTTAATGCAATTATCTCCTTTATCTCCAACATGTCTCTGTATATGAAGTTAAAGGTCTTTATGTTGTCGTCCAACACCAGTCTTATCAGGGCTTCGGTTGAATGAACTCCCAAAAGGCTCTGAAAATGATAGCCATAGGAGATGATTATTTCCCTGTCAATGTCATCATAGCTTGTAAAAACCTTTCCCACATCCTTAGGTGCGATCACGCTGAAGATTCTAAAAAACTTCTCAAGCCTTTTTTTCCCGAGCTCATTGAAAACGAACCAGCCTATCTTTTCTCTTGTGAACTTCTCTGCAATGAGCTTTGACATGGCAAGAAAAACGTCATTATCTGGATAAAGAATCAGGACGTTTTCTCCTTCCTTCACCGAGCTAACAATGGTTTCGATGTCCATCGTTTCATGATGATGAGATGACTTTTATAAAGCTTTCTGTTCATCGAATGCAAAGCTAAGCTTCTCAGTCGAAAATTATTGTTTTGAAGCCCATGTTTCTGAGAACTCCTCTCAGCTCTCTGCTCCATCCAGAAATCACAACATTCCCCTTGATTGAATCAAAGAGATAAAAGATTTCATGGAGAAACTGCTTCGACTTCAAAACATCACTCTGCCAGTAAAAAACATCTGTTTCAAGAGACTCTGCAAGTTCTTCAGCCTTTTTGTTTGCAAGAAAAACCTCCATGTTTAAAAGAAACCTCTTTGCCTTGTTTTCAACAAACCTGCAATCCTTAATCAACGCATTGGAGCTAAGCTCATCTATCTTTCCTAACCAGTAAACAACAACTCCATCTCCATAAAGCTCGATGTATCTATCATACTGCTTTTTTGAGTAGAATCTGTGTAGTCTCAAGTCGCCAAAGAGTGCCTTGCTCTCTATCCATTTTACCTCCCTTCCATCAATCCTCAGTTTATCCTCGATGTAGAAATCTGGAGTTTTGCTTGCAGGTCTGAGCATGTTCTCATCCTTGAATTCAACGTTCATTTTTTCCAGAAACTGCCTGATCATCTCCTCCCCAACCCTGCCTCTCGCAAACTGGTTTCTTATAGCAATTGGCGAGTATATGAAATCCTTGTAAATCGCATCCCATATCATGTCCTGAAACTCGCTTCTTTCCGGATTTGAAAGCGAATTTGCTATTTCTTTATTAGACATGCCCAGTGATTTCATCAAAAGTCTTATCCTCATCACAGGAGGAAGTCTAAGCCAGTTTGGTATCTCTCTATGCTTCTCCCAGTGATTTGCGATCTCGTGAAGTCTTGATGCATAAAGGTGGTATCTCCTTTTAACGTTCTCAATTCTTTTCTGTATTAAAATGCTGAAAAGCATCCCTCTTGGCTTTTTGAATCTCTTGAAGTCACTAAAACCCTTCAGCTCCTTTCTTATTCTGAAAAACTCTTCAGCCTTCATTCTCAATCCTAACCGAATACGTGAAGAGCCATCTTACTCTCCCCTTTCTCAATCCAGCATATTTTGTGCTTGACTTGACTTTGAATTTTCTTAATCTTTTTAGCCTAGAAATGAACCTTCTTGCTGAGTTAACGTCCTCAAAATAGACGTCCAGCCCATGTTTATTTCTCATCACAGAAATTCCTTCAAATTTTTCAATGAACCTCTCAATTCCCGAAATGTTGCCTCTGAGCTGTATCAACGCTGGGTGCTTCACAGTGAAAGGTTAATATTCCGGTATTTCTTAATTTCCTTTAATGAGAAAAACTCTTGTTGAGATTGAAGAAGACATGCAGTACATTAACATTGCATCCAGAAGAAGTCTCTTTGATCATGCACTGATAAGAGTAATCCTTTCGTCCCTTGCAGAAAAAGATGAGCTTCTGAATTTGAGAAAGAGAGATGTCGTTGTTTTGAATGAAGGAGACGAGCAAATACATTATCTTTATCTGAGGAAAGGTGGAAGAGTGAGAAAGGCACCAATTGATTCTAGAACCTATCAGATTTTGACAAGCCTAACCACAGAAATTTCGGGAAAGGAGGAAATATTCAGAGTTTCTGAGAGAGAGTTAAATCAGATAGTAATGAAGTACTCTCCAAAAAACAGGAAAT
The DNA here is from genome assembly GCA_015523645.1 of Geoglobus sp. Lineage (GTDB taxonomy): Archaea > Halobacteriota > Archaeoglobi > Archaeoglobales > Archaeoglobaceae > Geoglobus. The sequence continues at coordinate 5,879 of WAJY01000235.1, forward strand.
ACGATGCAGAAAGTCTGAGAAGGGCTGTGATAATGATCTTGGAGGATAACTTGCTTGGAAAGAGCTACAAAAGCGTTTGCTCTTCCGACATCAAAGAGCTTTACGACTTCATGTCAGAATTTCATCCGATGTTTTCTGGGATGTGGGATTTGGAG
>WAJY01000236.1 GCA_015523645.1 Geoglobus sp.
CTTCTTACCATTATCCGATGAGTGTGATAACTTCTTTTCAGATTCTAACTTTGCCTGTGGGAGTTTTGAAAGTTCCAAAAATTTGTTTATTAGCATGATCTGTTCAAGGAATCTACGTCCATCCGGGGTTATTTCCCATATTTTCACCCAGGGAGTGGTATCCATTTTGGATCCATCGTCAACTCAACAAGCCCATATTCCTTGAGGTTTTCAAGGACTCTTTTGATCCTTTCTTTATTCCTACCATGATACCTACCAAACCTCTTAACAATCCTTTTTTGCATTATCCCTCCTGGAGGGGCCATTTTTAAAAATTGAAGAATTCTGATTTTTAGGACTATGTCTGTGTAAAATTTCCTCGTTTCGTTCAGATCTCCATTTATGTAGATATCTGCCATCTGCATTGAAGAACTACACCTCAGTCTCATCGTAGATTTTCCCGATCACCTCGAGCTCTTGCTTCAGCCTTTTCCTTGTTTCATCTCTGAGGGAATAGTTCTGCTTGACGAGCTTAATTCTACGCTTGTCTTTTGGGTCTTTGATGAGCTCTGCATCAAAATCGACATAATTGGCAAATATATGCATGAAGAATCTCGCTACACTCCTTGTGATGTCAAGTTTAACTTCCTCTGCTGTCTTGATAATATCCTCGATATAAGATTCATCAGGTAACCTCTCGTAAAGCTGTTTTACCGCATTGTATTCAAAGGCCCTTGACCACTGTGTCTTACCGTTCTTTACAACTCTGATGAGTAGCTTACCCTCATGGGTGGCGTAGTTGAAAGAACTATGATGAACCCATTTTATGTTGGAATCCTGTAACTCTCTGTCTTTAGATCGCTTTTTTGCTGATTGTTCAACTCCTTGTGAATCCAGCTTACCAGCTGATTTAGAAACAAACCCTCTATCTATCTCAAGGGACTCTGTCCACTTTATGATAACCATGCCATTCTCGAAATTTGTTGAAGCATTTTGAATCGCAAATCTCTGTTTTACCCTCTCCAGTACCTTAATCATCCTGTCAATGTCCAATGCATGAGGTTTAAGAGAGATGGTGATGCCAACGAGTATTTTTCCCATCTTATCCCTCACAACCATCAAATTCTATCGCTACATCGAGATTGTAACGTCGCTGGATATTGTGCTTGCAGAGATCTTTCAGCGTGAAAAACAGGTAATGGAGAGTCTCGATGTCTTTTCGGCAGTGGTGCATTATTGCCTGAAAATTTCTTTCCTGGTAGAGTCTGGGGATGTCGGAGCCTGATAACTCAGTATCGTAAGGGATGTCGAGGAATTCTGCGATATCCTTGAGTTTTATGTTACGGTTACTGGTGAGAAGATACCTTGTCACAACGTACATGAGATCTACACGGTAAAGCTGACGAATACGAGCTATCAGATCTGATCCCAATTCATGTTTTAGAGCTCTTGCCGAGAGAAATGGCAGATCGAAGTTTATAATGTTGTAGCCTACAAGGCAGTTGCTCTCACTGGAGAGGAGTTCATGTATTGCGTTGATGATTAAATCATCTTCATCCATTCTGTCTCTGGAAAAGTATCTGACTTCAAGTCCCAGGTAATCAAGATCCTTCAATGTTCCAACAGCAATCATGACAATCTCATGTTCGAGAGGGGATAAGCCTGTGGTTTCGATATCCAGGAAAACTGGAGTTAGTCTCAGGAGCTTCATGCTATCACCTCAACTCTTAAAGGGCAGTTTTCCTCTCCTATGCATTCCGGCTCTCTATGGTTTAACGTGAGCATGCATGTGCCTGTGCTACGCTTCCAGATGCATTCCTTGTTGAACCGTGGTCTCTCTCTTCTCAAAAAGAGAAATTGGTCGGACCCAAGAACTTCGATCATGCTTCCACCTCCGGTTCCGGGAATTCCTGACGGTCTCCAAGCATTTCCTTGATCTCACCGAGGTTGTCTTTCAAAAACACAGGGATGTCGAGGTAATCGGCTTTCTTGATGATACTCTCCACCCACTCTGGCTTCGGTGGTTTGGCTCCTGGACCTGTTTGTGCTCCAATGATGATCCAGTCAATATCGTGAAGGACTGGATACACTGGGCCAATGAGTGGCTCAAAAGAGATGAAACGAGGACCCTGATGGCTAACACCTGGATCCGCTATCCACCTGATCCTCCATATTGCGCCCTGATGCTCCACTGTGGTTCCAAGCCAGAGGTTGTTGGGTAGGTGTTTCCCCTGATATCTCTCTAAAGATGTTGAGGTTGGCCATGGAAAAAAAGCATGAATATTGTTGGGTGCTTTTGTTAAGATTTGAAACTGGTGATGTGGCAAATCCCAGATTACTCTGAAAATTTTCCATACCCAGTTTTGAGGTACCCAGGATCCAAATAAATCAGCCATCGAGCAAACGAAGATCTTTGATGGTTTCTTGAGTTTGTAGGGCTCATGGAGTCTTTCAGGCCAGAAAGTTGGCTTAAATCCATTGTATCTATGCTTAAGTAGCCCCTTAGCAAGACGGCGGGCATAGCAGTAAGGACAACCATGCAAGCAACCTGTTACAGGGTTCCACGTAAAATCAGTCCACTCGATTTTAGTCCTGTTCATTCTAATGCCTCCACGAGTTTCTCCATTATCTCTTTCACTTCAAAACCCGGACAGCATTTGATAGAGATTCCTGAGATTCCTACTGTCAGGTGGTCAATTCTCTCCGTCTCCCTTGTAGTGTTTGCAGTTATCATCGACTCTCAACCTCCTCAATGATACCATAATCCTCCAAGCTGTGATCGTTGATTTTACGTAGTGGCTCAAGCTTTAACTCGAAAACAGCCCCTTTTTTGGTGACTTTCAAGAACTCTATGAGATCCTTTTTCGTTTCTGCCTTGATGGTGATGGTAATATCGATATTACTGCCATTGTTCTTCAGCTTGGCCCTGTAAGTCCTCTTTTTCATTGAATCCTCAACCCCAAGGCTGCGAATGGTGACATACATGGATATCACTCCGTTTCGATACGAGGAGCCAGAAGGTATTCTACGGTCATGGCGATATCACTGCCATCTTTCGTTCCCAGATCGAACTGAAAGCTTGCAGGATAATCAGTGCCAAGCTGGATTGTCAGTATGTCAGAATCGATTTTAATGAAACTCTCAAGATAGTCTATGCTGAACATGCTTTTCGCCTCAGCCTTGTTGAACTCTATGAGCTCACCCTCATCTTTATAGAAGGAAATCTTTTCTACATCGCCCTCTGCCTCTACATAAAAGCCAGATTCATCAGTTCTCAGAGTAACGAAGTCAGAAATCTTCTTTCCTACAAGAATAGCCTTTTTGAAGTCTTCTGATTTAAGGGATACTGTTGCAGGAACATCGAGATCCGGAACTTTTGGTTCTCGCCTGATGTCCGATGGATCTATAGCTGCCAGAGTGTAGGTCATATTCCCACTTTGGACTGTGATTCTGCTGCCATCGAAAGCAATATTGATGAGTTCTTCCTTTTTGACCGATTTGATTATGTCTGCGATCCTGGAGATATCAGCTCCTATCGTTGTTTCTTTCTCAACCTGGTAAACCTCAAAGGACTCAGAAGGGACGTCAACTATTACTATTGCCACCTTTGCTGGATCAACTGCCCTCGCAGACATGCCATGTTTGTTGAAGTGCAATCTTGACTCACTGACGATAGCTTCCAGTCCTCTAATTGCTGTTTTGAAAACTGAAGCTTCAATGCTGGCTTCCATTATATCTCACCTCTCTCATAATCTTATCAAAATCCACGATACCTCCTTGGAGCAGTTTACTTAACGCCATCTCTATGGCCATCTCTGCCTGTCTCTCATCCTCAAGCCTGAAGAATCCGAGGCGTGGCTTCTTTCTTTCAGTTATTGCAAAAAATTCGTAGCCCCTGTTCCCATTCCTGTCTTCTGTGGGTCGGAAATAAATCTCTTTGATCTCATCTGCTCTGATATAAAGCCTGCCAGTTTTTAACCAGGTCATGCTCTCTCCTCTTGCAGATCATCCTTCAAAGCTTCGAGAAAGGTCAAAAGCAGAACGGGCAGCCAGAGGAACATTGCATTAAGTATGATTTCAACTCTGTCTTTCCCTGATAGCTTTCGGGTAATTTCCAATCCGATGATCACTCCAAGCAATAGGTAAACTATAAGGATGCTGAACAGAAGCTGGATCATTGCTGTGCCTCCTTCTCATATTTTCCATACTTTCTCCTGAGCCTCTCTATTTCATCGATGACGACAACAACATCCCTGTTACTCACATTGCCCATACTGGCGATGAATTTCCTCAACGCATGTTTTTCATCTGCAAACCTCGCCTTCTCTATTGCATCAAGAACGGACCTGATCGTTCTCTTTGCAAGCTTCGTCTTTCCATGTAAGAATGCTTCGAGGTCGTTACGATCGAAGGAGGATTCTATAGAAACGAAGGCAGAGCTGATCTTCTTCAGAGCTTCGACAGACTCTTCGATGAGTGATGCGTATTTGGCTATCTCTTCGTTGGTTAGAGTCTTCTCGACTTCTTGCGAGTCCAGTGGGCATTGTTGAAGTTCTTCCAGGAATAGGATATCACCTGTGGAGAGACATACGTCTCTGTCACCATTGATGTTTGCTATTCCATGGTATTTACATGCTGAACAGTTGGCTGGAAAGTCCATAGAATTCTCCACAGACTCAGATTGGCTTGACATCAGGCAGTCACCTCATAAAATCCTCCAAAACAGTTTGTTTGTTTGCAACGGACAGGACGTCAACCACAGAACCCATCATTTGTTCCCTTGGGCATGGACTGATAGTTGCGTATGGGCAACATGGGGAGCAGCAGTAAGCATCAGGGCAGCCATCACCATCTGAGTAAAACACTGGCCTTCCGCAGTTCTTGCATCTCACTTCTCCTTCTTTCAGCTCCGGATATTTCTTCAGATTTTTGTGGTATTCTTTATGGGCCTTGATTCTTAGCCACTCTATTCTGGAGTTCAGGCGTTCTATGAAGTCTAAATTTGTTGTATACTTACGGTAGCAAACAGGTCCAATGCCCTTGCGGACGCTGTCAGGGTTGCTGAGCGGTTTGCCGCAGATGCCACATCTCACTTCAAACCCTCCTGGGTAAAGCGCAGTGATCATCGTATTCCATGTGGAAACTGTCCTTGCAGTCGATGCAGACTCCAAGAAGAGGCTTTACTTCTTTGATGTTGTAACTGCCGCAGTATGGACATCTTTCATGTCTCTTCGTCCTGTAAAGCTGTCCATCAGAATGAAGCCAACCCCTCCCCGGGACAAACTCCAAGGGTTCGTTGCACCACGCACACCGGATAATACCTTCAGTTGTGGACATTAACAAGCCCCCTGAGAATCTCCTTTAATTCAACCATAGATTTCACACACTCATTCTCATTCTCATACTTGACCGCAATGTCAAAAAAGCCGTCTTTCCTGCGTTTCACCAAGAGGATTTCGAGCCTCGAGCCACGCTTGCGAATCTCTTCTACAACTGTCTCCACTAAATCTTCCAAACTAATTCCCGAAACTAAAAATTCCTTCATGTTCCACCTCCGTTGTGGATGCCTGTGAAGGTGGAGCCATTGATGCACTCAAGAGAGTCTCAAGGGAGGATCCGGTGATTATCCAAACGCCATAGTGTCTGCAGAACTCCCAGGCAGATTCGTAGACACTGCCATCAACTACAACAGCCGGGATGGCCAAATCTCCATAGGCTTGTTTGACATCCAGATAGTATTCTGCAAGGAACCCCTTCGTAACCTTGAAGTTGTACTTGAATTCGAAAACAATCGTTATGCTGCCATGGAACCATTTTAGGCGTTTCCATTTGCCATTTATTTCGATCACTGGGATTGCATAAGCCACCATGTCAAAGATCTTGAGTTTCCTCCCCGGAAGC
>WAJY01000237.1 GCA_015523645.1 Geoglobus sp.
ATTTACCATCCTCTGCTTTGAGCTGTGAGCTAACAGTAACTGCGGTAGCTCCTATTTTCGCAATGGCAAACAGTAATTCAATGTATTCTGGTCTATTGCTCATCCAGATTGCTATGTGGTCTCCTTTTTTGATTCCAGCTTCTATTAACCCGTTTGCCAAGCTGTTGCTCCTCTCGTCTATTTCTTCATAGCTTATTTTTCTTCCCTCAAAATTCAAAAACAAATTCGAGCCATACTCCTTTGCTCTTTCAACTATCAAGTCTCTCAGATTATCAAATTTCGGGGGGCCTATATCTCCCCAAACATTCAAGTTCACCACCCCCCTTTATAGGGAATTCTTTTTTCTTTCACAAAAACATTCAGCCCATACTTTGCCTCCTCACTCTTAATCACCTGAGAGAACATCTCCAGCTCATATTCAATGCCTTCAAGCACACCGATTCCATATCCTCTCAAAACGGCTTTTTTTGCGCATCTCAATGCAATCCGTGGCTTAAGCAGAATTTCATCAACGAGCTTCATGGATTCATCATGAAGCCTATTTTCATCAGCAACCTTACTTACAAGACCGATTCTGTATGCTTCATCTGCTGAAATGTGTCTTCCTGTAAGGATTAATTCCATTGCCAAATTTCCGATACTTCTTGGAAGCCTTTGAGTTCCTCCGGCTCCCGGAATTATGCCAAAGTTTATTTCAGGTTGTCCGAAGACAGCATTTTTGCTGGCTATCCTTATGTCGCAAGCCAATGCTATTTCACACCCTCCACCCAAGGCAGCACCGTTAATGCTTGCTATTGAAATCTTATCTGAAAACTGAAGTTTCAGGAGAGTGTATTGGAGCTTTCTGACCATCTTTACAACCTCATCTGAATTTGGATTTCCAAGCCATGACACATCTGCCCCAGCACAGAAAGCCTTTCCACTTCCTGTAATCAGAATAACTTTAACTTTTTCCTCATCCTCTATTATCTTGATTGCCCTTTCAAGCTCCTCAATCATCACTCCGTTAATAGTGTTCAGTTTTTCTGGACGATTTAGTGTGATTTTGGCGAAATCTTTATCGATATCCAGCTTTATAGTTTCAAATTTCATCATGTTATTCCCCTTCAAAAGAGATTTTCATCAATTTTCTGACATATTCGCTTTGTTCAAGTCTTATACTCTTCAGTTCCTCCTCACTCAGGTATTTGGTCAAATCCACATTCATGTACTTTGACCTCACATGCTCACCTTTCTCACCATATGGAACAGTTGCATCAATAAGCAGTGCATTTGGCACACTTTCTACACCTGTTGTGAAAATCGCCCCTCCAACTGGGACTGTGAACGTTCTGTTTCTGAAGTCAGCTCTGTTGCATATTGCCCATATCACATCCTCCGCACAAGTGACATCCACATCATCATCAACGGCAACAACAAGCCTGTATGTTGGTGGCTTAGAAATGCTTACACTTGCGAGCATGAATTTAACTTGCACACCCTCATGTCTTCTCAACCTCTTCTTAACCCTGATAACTGCACCATGAAAGGCTCTCATTCCATCCAATGAATATACCGTGTCTATAACATCTGGAGCTATTTCCTTACACATTCCATAAACCTCAGCCTCTATGGGTATTCTTACTAAGTTTACCGTATCAAGGGAATCGGCTAGCGGGAAATAGTAAATCGGGTCATTTCTATGATGGACAGCAGTTATCTTTATTTTGAAGGTTTTGTATGCCGTGCCAAGGTATCCGAGGTATTCAGGGAAGAAGTGTTTCTTTTTTTCTCCTTTTGCCAAATCAGGATGCTCAAATGTTGTTTGGGCTGTGTCTATGTATCCTTCAATCACGTATTCAGCGTTGGACAAAAAGTAACCGTCAACTGTTTTAGCTTCAGTTATTCTCATTGGCTCTCCATTTAAACTTCCTGCGACTCCAAGCTTATCTCTATATCCACATGCAGCAATTAAAAATGCTGGGGGACCTCCAATGTTTATCGTTACAGGCAACTTATCTCCCTCCTCTCTCAATCTCATTAGAACAGCTTCAATGTCCCTTCCTGGGGTGATACCAATACTCATCTCATCTCTCCCAACAATGGATGTTCGTTGATATGACATGTGTACTTCATTGCTATCAGGAATTTTGAACATGACAATGGAACCGCCGAGGGTTATGTTGGGCGTATCCTTGGGAGTTACCCTCATTGGTGGAATTATTTCTTGGAGATTAACATTTCTTGTTGTGTTTTCGAGAACTGGAGCATCATCCACGATTTCAGGTGGGATTGGGTTAGTTGTGGCTTCAAAAAATCTTTTGCAAAGATAGACAGGATCGGAATCAAAGAATTTCGCAACTCTTTCCCTTTTTGAAAATATGTTTGTTATGATTCTTGCATCGGTTTCTTTGACATTTTCGAAAAGAAGGGCTTTTGAATCATCGAGGGCTTTGCTTATACTTGCAATTTCACAGTCAGCTGATACCTCTTTTTCAATTCTTATAAGATCATCGTTTTTTTCCATAAACTCTATCGCATCTCTGAGATCTGCGAATTTCATCTCATTCACCTCCTTTTTTGATCTTTCCAAGCAGAGTATGGAACCTTCTCTTTATTTTAGGTTCTCTTTTTTCAATAAAAGCAGAGCTCAATTCTCTGAATTCAGCAGAATCCCATACAAAAGCTGTTATCTCCCTTGCATGGGTAAATGCAGGTCTTATGGAATCATACCAGTATCCGATTCCGAGCTTGATTATTTTGAGGGACTGTGGGCTTGCCTTTTCTGCAATTCTTTTGGCTATATTTTTAGCCTCCTCTTCC
>WAJY01000238.1 GCA_015523645.1 Geoglobus sp.
AGTTTTAGCTTCCTTTATTATTTCCTTAAAATTTTCAAAATCGATTTTGTGATTGGCTATAACAAACTTTTCCTCCATTTTTTCAACCTCCAGAACATCTTTAATAGAGCTGAGCATCCTTTCATAATTCTCCCTGTACTTTTCGAAAATCTCAGCAGGACTTATGGCTTTGAAAAGCAATGGAGACCCTGAATAAACCTTTATCCACCCCTTGTCCCTAAGCGACTCAAGAACTCGATAAATTTTTGTCCTTGGAACTCCTGATTTTCTGGCAAGGAGGGATGCGCTGCTGAAATTTTCCTTGAGAAGGGTCAGATATACTCTCGATTCGTACTCTGTAAGTCCAAGTTTTCTGAGATTGTCTATTATAATGTCCATTGCCATCCAAGTTAAACTGCAAAATTCAAAAAGTTAATGTAACCGGAGCAGGTTACAGCCGACTTGTTAATGCAAGCATGTCAGGAAACCCGTTCAGTTCTCTGTATCAGTCTAACTGCAATAAATTATTAAGACCTTCTTTTACCATCTTCAACATCATGAAATTTGTGATTCAAGAGCATCATGCAAGAAGGCTTCATTATGATCTCAGGCTTGAAATGGATGGAGTTGCAAAGAGCTGGGCACTGCCAAAGGGTCTGCCTGAGAGAAAAGGAGAGAAAAGGCTTGCGATTCAGGTTGAGGATCACAGCATTGACTACATGGATTTTGAGGGTGTGATTGAAGAGGGATATGGAGCTGGAGTTGTTAAGATATGGGACAAAGGAAGTTACGAATTGCTCAAGAAAGATGAGAAGGAGATTAAAATCAGAATGCATGGAAGTAGAGCAGAAGGTGAATTTGTCCTTATACGATTTCCAAAGGCTGGGGAGAATGGGTGGCTGATGATAAAATTGGGATGAGAGTGGCATGAAAGGTTTTGGAGATGGATTGATTCTCTTCTGATGCTGCAAAGTTGAAGAACTTGCCGTTCAGCAAAGAGAATTGATTGCTTCTTCTGCAATCTCCATTATTCTGTCAACTGTGTCAGTTAGTATATTCTGCCAGCCAACATTTTTGCACTTCAGCAAAATTTAAATATCATAAAGTACTTTAAATTACAAAGTACTTGGTGATTGAAATGATGGAGGAGCTGAGAGAGTTGATTGAAAAGAGCATGAGAGAACATGATCTGCCGTATCAGAGGAAGCAGTCACTCATTTGGGGAATTTCAACATCCGCAGGATTTTTTGTTACACAGATACTCTTTCTGATGGCTTTGAATGACAGGCTGAGCGGCTTTGAAATAATTCCATTCTGGTTTGTTTTAATCGCTGTGACGGTGTATGCGTCGAGAAAGCTTGCCGGTTTGCCTGAAGTGAAGTCTTACTTCTCAAAACTTTACTCAAAATTCTGGGTCGCTGGATTTTTTGCGATTGCCATGGTTATTTTCATAGCTTTCCTTGCTTTTCCAAGATATACCGGAGCTTTTGTTGCTCCCGTTGTCGGGTTGTTGATCTCCATAGCCGGGGTGATGTTCAAAGTCAGATACACGACAATCATGGGATTTCTGTACTCTGCTTCAGGCATAGCCATGTTTTACCTCTGGCAGTACCAGTTCCTGATATTTGCAGTTATGCAGTTCCTAACCCTAGCTTTGCCTAATCTCTCTGCTTTCAAAAAAGATCGGAGAAGCTGATAGGCATGTCAGTCCTGGATTCGAGAATCAGGGTTTTTGCTCTCGCTATCCTTTCAGGAGTTGAGAAGGCGAGCTTCTCCTATCTGAAGGATAGACTCAAAACCACTGATGGTAATCTCAGTGTTCATATGCAAAGGCTGTGCGATGCTGGATATGTGAGAATGGAAAAGGTGTTTGAAGGGAGGAAGCCTAAAACTTACTTTTACATAACAGAAAAGGGAAGAAAGGCTCTTTTGGAGTACATTGAGGAGCTGAACAGAAGTATGAAGGTGTGAAATTATGAGGAGAAGAATGCCGGGCTCATTGTCCATACTCATCTCTTTCATTCCTTGGATTTTTTACTGGGTGTTGAGCGGAATGGGTTATGTTTTTGGAGTGATAGTTGCTTTGCTCCTCTCCACTGCAATTTTAATTCCTCAGTTTTTTTGGCTTGACATTACCTTTATGGATGTCATTTCTCTGATTTACTTCAGCATTGCAGCGCTGGCTGTTTATGTTTTCAACATTAAGGTTTTTGTTGAAATGGCAGGGTTCTTGGGATATACTGTGCTTTTCCTCATGGCAACACTTTCTATAGTGATAAAGCAGCCTTACACCTTGCAGGTTTCAAAGAGAGATTATCCAGAAGTCTACTGGAAAGACAGAAGCTTTATGGTAATAAATAATGTGATCACGTGGGCATGGGCGATCATATTTCTTCTGAATGCAGCCATATTCCTATTTTTAGGCTCACCTCTAAGTATAATACTTTCAAACACTTTTATAGTCTTGGGCATAGCTTTCTCGCAGATTTTTCCTATCAAAGCTATAACCCATTTTGCTACAGGAGACTTCAAGAAATACGACTGGAAGGTTGATGTCAATCCTGAAAAGCCCAAGGATAGAGATGAATACGATGTAATTGTGGTAGGGGCTGGGATTGCTGGATTAGTATGTGCTGCTATGCTCTCAAAGAGAGGTTACAGGGTTCTTGTTCTGGAGCAGCATCACAAAGTAGGAGGTTACTGCTCTTCTTTTCAGAGGAAGGGATATGTTTTTAACACGGGTGTTATGGATGTAAGCGGATTGTGGGAAAAAGGAGCGGTTAATTACCTCTTGAGAGAGCTCGGACTAAAAAAAGAAGAGCTTTTTGTTAGAAATACAGCTAGAATTATCCTGAGAGGTAAGAAAATTGAAATCAGGAATCCGAGAGAAATCGTAGAAAAGCTCTCAAAAATATTTCCGGAAGAATTGAAGAACATCCATGCCTTTTTCGAAGATGCAAGAAGGGCTTATGAGGAATGTTACAAGGAAGCTGAATTTTATGGCGTACCTCTTCCAGCTTGGCTCATCGTGAAGGTTTTTGGAGAGAGAAAGCTCATAGATTACCCAAAGGAGCACCCCCACTTCTACGACTGGTTGTGTAAAAGTTACAAGCAAAAGCTTGACGAATACTTCAGAAATGATGATTTAAAGGCTATTCTTTCTGCTAACCTAGGTTATCTGGGCACAGAGCCTGAAAAAACTCCGGCAAGCAGCGCTTTAACTGCTGCTCTTTCCTACTTCCTCCAAGGAGGGTACTTTCCAAAACCCGCCCAGAAGTTCGCTGACAGCCTTAAAAATGTTATAGAAAGTTACGGTGGCAAGGTTCTAGTGAGGCATAGGGTAGAGAAGATAGTAGCAGAGGGAGGAGAGGTGAAGGGGGTGAAGAGTAGAGGAAGGTTTTATGGAGCGAGGGTTGTGGTGGCAAATGTGAATGCAAAAACTGCTTTGCTGGAGCTTGTTGGAGAAGAACACCTTAATGCAAAATTTGCGGAATATATAAAAAGCCTGAAGATGTCTCCATCATGCTTTATGGTCTTTCTCGGTGTGGATATGGATTTGTCAGGCTATCCAACGCTGATTAAAAATCTGGATGATGGTTACGAGGTGGTGATAAACTCAAATGCGTGCAAAGAAGCTGCACCTGAGAGAAAGGCAAGCATTACAATTCTTGCTCCTGCTGACTACCATGATTTCCCGGAGAGGGGGACAGAGGAATACTACAGAAAGAAAAAAGAATTTGCGGAGATGCTGATAAGAAAAGCCGAAAAAGTCATTCCCGGGCTGAGCAGACACATTGTGGTAAAAGATGTTGCAACACCAAAAACCCTTGAACGCTATACCTCAATGCCTCAGGGCGCTATCTACGCCTTCGATCAGTCAGTGGATACAAAAAGGCCATACTTCAAAACCCCGATTAAAGGACTTTACCTTGCTGGCGCATCTACCTTTCCCGGAGGTGGAGTTGAAGCTGCAGTAATTTCAGGCATTATATGCGCCCAGGATATATGCGGTTGGAAAACAGATCATGGTAAAGATTAAATTATAAAATTTCAATTGATCTGCCAGTGAAGAAAACTAAAACTAGAAATGAAAAACTCGGTAAAATTCTTAGAATAGCTTTTACATCATTGACCTTTTTTATTTTAATCATTAATATCTCTCAAGCAGTCGTAACACCCGAAGAAGCTCTAAATGCAGTCATCTCATCGAAAAATCTATGGGAAATTGGTAAAGTGGAGGTAAAAAAGGATAAAATTGAGATTCAGATTCTGCTTTATGGGAAGGAACTGACAAAACTCAATATTCCTCGATCCATTGCTAGTGAAATCAAGCTAGAAACAATGATAAAAAATCTCACGTTTTCTAAGCCTGTTTTGAAGGAGAAAAAAGAAGGTCTTGTATATGAGATTCCTGTTCTCTATCACGACTTTGAAGTTGGTAAGATCAGAGTAGATGCAACTTCAGGAACAATTATCCTGAAAGAAAAGAGGGAGGAGAGGCTTAAAATTAAAGGAGGGTCACAACTTGGTCACTTTTTTGGCATAACGGGAACCTTTCTCGTTCTTTTCTCTCAGGCTTACAGCATCAGAAAGCTGAAGATATTCCAGCACGGCTCAACAA
>WAJY01000239.1 GCA_015523645.1 Geoglobus sp.
ATGCAGAGTACTCAGACATGAGAGCAAAACCGAGAATTAAAATGAAAGATGTCAATCCAATGAAAAACACTACAACGAATGAGACTATAAAACTACCTGAAATAAGCTTTTTTCTAGCAGAATAATAGTAAATAGAGGTTAAAATTAAACTAATGATGATTGAAAGAAGAATTAAGAAATTAAGACTTCTCAAACTTTCAAGCTTTTCTACAACAGCCAGAATTATGATGCCAGCGATTACACCCAGCATAAACAAGATGAGAACATGTTTTAGTTTTGCAGCTCCCATAATTGAAAACTTTATTTCATAGATGTTAAAGTTTTCCATCGATAAACAGAAAGTTTTTTGAAGTGAGATAAAAAGCCCTTTTTGTGAGGTTAATTCCAATCGTCGTTTTGATGGTCCTGCTGATATCCGGTTGCTCTAAGCTTGTGGAAGAGAGCTTCAAGCACAGAATTGAATATTCTGTATCTATCCACTTTGGAAACCTGTGATAGATAGAAGAGATGTCCCAGAGATCAATTATGTGAAAAATATAACTCTGATTGTACCTCTTCCCTTCAGAAATGGTACCTCCATTAACATATCTTCTCTTAGCACGCCTGAAGGGTGGAACGCAAGCCTGATCAAGACCGAGCATGGCATAATGCTCCTTTTGAATTCTGAAAAACTTAAAACCTGGAGGATGGAAAAGATTCCCGTTCCAATAAAGCCCGGAAGTCAGGATAAGCCTGAGATTCCAGAAGAAAAAAGACCTGCCAGCTACGAGTTCAGAGTAAGACTTGAACTCAGCAGAGAGGTGAACACCCTGAATCCCCTGAAAGATGAGTATGTTCTTCAACCAGAGCTTGAACTCAATGAAACAAAATGCGGTGAGGATGCGAAGTTTTATCCTTTTGCAAGATGTTACAGCTACTTAGCTCCCATCTACTTCAGCTCCGAGCCCTTTGTTGATGCAGGCATTGTTGTATGGCTTGAAGGCAGTAACTGGTGGTTCGATTATGGCTGGAAGGGAAATGAATATGATGATTTCCTATTCGCAGATTTCGAAAAAGCTGGATGGAAAATAGCTAAGGGGAATCTGAAAACAGGAATTGGGGTTTATAGGAGATGAGTTTATCTGATCCCCTTTTTATCTCTTCGAAATGCTCAACCACTCTTGAATGTATGATAACGTAAATCTTCCCTTTCCGATTCATCACCAGAAAGTTGCTGCTTTTTCTGTACCTGAAAACAACAGCTTTTGCTCCGTTTCTTAGAATGTGATATCATGAAATGTCCTGCATGCATTACGTAAGTCCTGGTCTTAGCGTCTATTCTGTAGAGTTTTTAAGAAAAGTCTCTAAGCTTCTCAGATTTATTCTAGCACCGCCTGCCATACTTTCAGATGAAGCTAGCCATTGTGGATTCATATCCAGGCAAGCTCCAGCCTGAAAAGGCAATGATAATCAGGAATGTCGAAGGTTAAGAGAACTACAGGCATTAAGAACATGTAGAGTCTTTTCCCCTTTTCTGTGTTATTCGCATGTTTTGATGAATTCTCTATTTTTCAGAACATTCCTGAGATTTTTGCTCGCAGATCTGCCAATTCTGCTTTCAGTTCTATAACAGAGGCAATCACCCAACACCTGGATTTACCCTTAGCAGCAAATGATGGAAACACTGAAACCTCTTTCCAGATGTCAAGATTTTGAGGTAGCTTTTTGCGTCAATACGCATCTTAAATTCCCCTTAGCTCCAGAATTTTGGTTAATGTTCTACCCAGAGATTCAGACAACATTTCCTAGCTTCCATTAAAATAGCTCGACACAGGTTCAAAGGTATCTCGGTTCCAACAAAGTCCCCAAATTCAACGAGCTTTGAATCTCAGCCACATTCTCATCATGAACGACCATATTTTTGTTCACCATATACCTTTCATACACCCGTGCAATGTACTCCATGGTCACTTCAAGAGTGTCAATCCCAGTACTTCTGGCAAATTTCTCCCTTTCAATGGTTAAAGCTTCACAGTAAGAAAATCAGGGTTACCGATGTCGCGTCTCCTCAGC
>WAJY01000240.1 GCA_015523645.1 Geoglobus sp.
GTGAAAGTGCTGGCAAGAGAACTTTCAGGGCTCAGAGAAGCATTGTTTGTCTCCTTCCCATTCTTAATACTTAGCGTCACGCTTGATTTTTTTGCAGGTAGCTTTCTCGGAAGTTCTTTTGAAAACATAATGAGAAACTATCCACTAATACTGATAATCCTACCAGGATTGATGGGTCTCAGGGGAAACATATTTGGAGCTATGGCAAACAGGTTTTCAACTATGCTTTATCTCGGTGAGATGGAGCCGAGAATATTGAGGAATGCTGCAATTAACAAAAATGTCTTTCTTAGTCTTTTACTTTCAATTCTTCCAGTTCTTCTTCTCTGGATAATCGGAACATTCAAGATATTGAACCTACATTCAGCCTTCATAATTTTCTTGATAGTAATGTCCTCTACTATACTGACAACTCTGATCCTTGCTTACTCAACAGCCCTATTTACAATCATCCCGTTTAGGAGGGGAATAGATCCAAATTCGGTGGCTCCGCCTGTAATAACATCCATTGCCGATCTTGTAACAATTCCACTCCTTATAGCATTCATATCCCTCTATGAATTTGAGGTTTTGCCCTTTTTTCTTATAACTTTTCTGACCTTTGCCATCTTTCTAGGCATGTCGTTCATCATTAAGCTAAAAAAAACTGAAATAAAGGTTTTAAGAGAAATGATAACAATTTTGACCGCTCTCGCAATAATTTCGGCTATATCTGGTGGTATACTTGAGTCATACAGTAATCTCATCCATCTGTCTGCAATCCTGAGTATCATGTATCCCGCAATTCTTGACTGTTCAGGAAATTATGGTTCAATAATAGGTGCAAAAACGTCAACAATGGTTCATTTGGGAGAGATCGCAAAACCGTTTGAAAAAAGAATGTTGAGAGAACTTTTAATCTATGGTCTCACTGGCATACCAATCGCAATCATAATGAACTTCATTGGAATTTTGATAACCAAGACTGTGATTGGAAAGGTTATTGGTCTTCTGCCCATTTTTTTGATGTCTTATCCGATTTTTCTGAGTTTTGTTATGATAACGGCTCATTTAATAGCACTGGTATCTGAGAGAATGGGATTTGATCCAGACAATGTTACAGTCCCTGTCATAACAACTGTGGCAGACATGTTTGGAACAATTTATACAGTGCTGGTGGCGTTTGCTCTAGCATAAACCAACTTCCCAAAATTTTTATGAGGGTTAGTTGCCGATTATAAATAATGTTGTGTGCTAGCTGTTTTGGTAAGGGTTATCTGGAAGTTGATGAAAATTGCAGGGTTTGCAATGGAATTGGAAAGACAAAGAGCTTCGATCCCAAAATGGTCTCAGAGCTGAGTGAAGAACAGCTTAAAATGTTTTTGGAGGGAATATGTGGTGTCTGTAAGGGATCTGGAAAGGTAACCAGAATGGTGGTTTGCAGCAACTGTAACGGGACAGGAAAGGCTGGAAAGTGCAAGGTCTGTGGGAAAGATGTTGCTGGTGGTTTTGATCTGTGTAGTGTTTGCAGAAAGAAACCGCATGCATACTTGCTAAGGAATAGCTGTGGAATTGAGGATGTGAAAATAAACAGGATCTATGTTGGCAGAGTGTCAGAAATTACAGACATAGGCGTGTTCATAAATTTGAACAAAAGGTTGAAAGGATTTCTCCATAAGAGAAAGCTGGGGAAAGCGAAATTCACAGAAAATGAACAAGTTTTTGTGAAGGTTGAGAACATCCGTGTGAATGGTGACATTGATCTTGCTTTGGCAGAAAAGAAGGATTATGTGATAGTGGAGACATCAAAAGACGTTCAAATTTTCAAGATATCTGAAATTAGCTCATCTGTTGGCAGAATTGTTGAGGTGAGGGGTAAGGTTGAACATGTTAAGCTCACAGGAGGTCCGACAGTATTCACAATTATCGATGGTACTGGGCTTATCAACTGTGCCGCATTTGAAGCTGGAGAGAGAGCATATCCAGAAATAAATGTTGGGGATGTTGTCAGGGTTATCGGGATAGTTAAAAGAAGAGAAACAAAACTCCAGATTGAAGTTCTTGAAATGGAAAGACTCCTTGGAAAAGAGGCAAGTGAGATTAACAGGCTGATTGAAAGTGAAATTGAGAAAAGGGCAAAGCCTGATTTTGCAGGATTCATGATTGAGAGTGACATTCTGGAAAATCTCAGAGAGAGTATGATGAGCGTGGCAAAAGAACTTAAAAAAGCGGTTCTTGAATCCAGACCTGTCATAATAAGACATCACTGGGATGCAGATGGTGTCTGTGGTGCTGTTGCCTTAGAAATTGCATTGCTCGACTATATTGAGAGAGTCCATCCTGATCCCGATGCAAGAAACTATCTTGTCAGGAGAAAGGTTTCAAGAGCTCCGTTTTATGAGCTTGAAGATGTTGTAAAGGATCTGGATGAAAGCTTAGAGGATATGGTAAAATTTGGCGATAAGATACCTCTTGTCGTTCTTGTGGATAATGGATCGGGGG